>JAFSYM010000027.1 GCA_017450005.1 Clostridia bacterium | reverse complement strand
TCCGCGGTGATGCCGGTCAACGGCTGGAACCAATGGGTGAAATGGGTGGCGCCGTTCTCAACGGCCCAGGCGCACATGGCGTCCGCCACGGCGTTGGCCACGGAGAGATCCAGCTTCTTTCCTCTTTGGATAGTTTCCCTCAGACTGTGATAGACATCCGCGGATAAGCGCGCACGCATAACTTTGTCGTCGAATACCATGCTGCCAAACAGTTCCGGTATTGTACTCATGATGAATTCCTCCTTCTGACTTTGTGAGGCAAAAATGCACATGAGAGGCAGTCTTGCCTCTCATTATGTGAACATTTTATGAGCGATACGCGGGAATTGCAAGCTTTTTTGTATCGATTGTGCGCCTATCATTCGCAATTGATATGATGAAGCAAAGGTGTTTCCTATCATGCCGCAGGCTGCCGTCTGATCAGATCGGTATTTGAATTGCGGGTATGCCTCGTGCGTTTCACGGCCGAAAAACGGTAAGTTCAGGGTCAAAATACGGCATCGGCCGCAGCTTGAAGAGATTCTGCGCATGCAGGCTGTCGATCCTGGCCTTTATTCCTTCATCCGACAATTCTCCCGTGCGGATATAGCGATCCAGTTCCTCGTAGGTGAAGCCCAGGTTCTCTTCGTCCGTCTTCCCCGACAGGCCGTCGATCGGCGTTTTCTCGATGAGCTGCGCGGGAAGGCCAAGCGCACGTCCGACCGCCTTGACCTCCTGCACGGTCAGCCGGGAGCAGGGGCTGAAATCTCCCGCCCCGTCGCCATAGCGTGTCGCATAACCCACCCAGTCTTCCGAGAGATTGCAGGTGTTCGCCACTCGTCCGTTGTGACTTTGGGATACCGCATACAGCGCCGCCATGCGAATGCGGGCAGGAAGATTGATTCGGCTCTGTTCAGAGAGCGCAAACGGAATGGCCTCATTCAGGCCGTTCACGGCTGCTTCGATATTCACTGTGACATACCGGATGCCCAGATGCCTCACCAGACTATGCGCAGCGTCGATATCCGGCTGTACGCCGTTCGGCATCAGGACCCCGATCACCCGTTCCCTGCCGAGCGCCTCCGCACAGAGCGCCGCTACCGTGGAGCTGTCTTTCCCTCCGGAAATTCCAACGACGGCATTGCATCCCGCTCCGTTTGTTTCAAAAAAAACGCGTATCCAATCCACACAGTTGTTTTTCACCTTCATCGCGTCAAACATGCTTTTTCCTCCTTGATCGATCCGGCTGCTTGTGTAAACGGTCTGCGCTGCACCTGTTCGTCGCGCAGCAGTTAAATCTCTGATATTTGCAGCGCGTCATAGCCGGATTCTCCCGTGCGGATGCGGACCACGTCCTCCACATCGTATACGAAGATCTTGCCGTCGCCGATCTCGCCGGTGTGCAGCGCCGCATTGGCCGCGGCGACGACAAGCTCGGGATCCACCTTGGACACGACAATATCGACCTGCAGCTTCGGCGTGAGATGCATGCTCATCTCAATACCGCGGTACTGGCCGGTTTTGCCCTTCTGCGTGCCGCAGCCCAGCACATTGGTGACGGTCATGCCGGTAACGCCGATGCCTGCCATCGTATCCCGCAGGGTGCCGAAGCGCGCCTCAT
>JAFSYM010000026.1 GCA_017450005.1 Clostridia bacterium | reverse complement strand
GCCACCGCCCATGAGTACGGCGCGTAGACGCGCGTGTAGCTCTTGGCCGTAAAGTCGACGCCGCCAACCGTATAAGTGATCGTCCACGTCAGCGTCGCCTGGCTGTCGTGCGCCACGGCAGACGACATCGTGCCGGAATTGATCGTGCATTCCAGCGTGTTCGTATCGGACGAAGATGTGCTCAGGGATACGTTCGCGCCCGAGCAGGTGATGCTCTTGACCTTAGACGCCTGATCGCATTTGAAATAAATGTTACCCGTGGTATTTTCACCCGTGCGCAGACCGAAGCCGTTCGCAGCCGTATTGCGGTCGACGTAGTACTGGAACGTGCTCATGCTGTTCATCGTGCTCATGTTTGTGGTGTTCGTCGTGTTGGGCTTCAGATAAATCAGCTCCGGCACGTAGAACGTGATGGGAACGCCTTGGAAACCGCCGGGAAGGTTCGTCAACTGATTTTTCAGATTGGTGAGCTTTGTCTGCAGGTCGGATTTTGCGCTGTCGATCGTCGACTGCGCCGCAGTCGGATCGCCCAGCACCTTACCGGCGTTAATCAGCGAGGTCGTGAAAGCGGAGTAGTTGGAATACGACGGCGTCGCAGTGGAGCTGCTGGTATCGACCGCAAGGCAGCTCGCCTGGCGGTACACATCGCGCAGCGCGCCCTTGCTGACGGCGACCGTCGTCAGGGACGTACCGACGATGGCGTATGTGGACTCACGCACAACGCCCTTGAAACCGTTCATACGCTTAACGTAGATCGTGTCCGTGCGGCTGCTGCCGGCCTGCGGGAGCGTACCGGACAGCGAGTACAGACCGCGGTGCATCATGTTGTCGGCCTCGACGCTGCCGGTGTCGACGTTGATTGCCTCCAGATTGGGCGTGCCGGAAACCTCGGCGTCCTCCGCGTCGGAGTCGGTAAAGTTCGCCGCGCTCTTGATCCAGTAGATGTGGTTACCGGAGCCGTAGCGGTGCATGTAATACTGCGAATAACCGACCTTGAAGTTCGGGATCTGGCTGTAGCTGGAGTAGCGGGACGTGTCGACGGTGATCGTCGCGACCTGCGGCGAGGTACCCGCCACGCTGCCGCTGCTGCCCGTCGGCCAGATGATGTCGTGATAGTCGCCCATCCACTTGCGCGTCACACCGCCGTTCTCCTGCTCGGTAAAGTAGCTGTTGCTGCCCGAGGACGGGATGATGTTGCTGTCGCGTCCGGTGCCCGTCGCCGTCCATGAGCCGGCCGGGAACTTGACCAGCGGCGCCGCCAGTGCGGAATTCGCGCCGCGCTCCGTGAAGTTCGAGCACATATCGCCGCCCGTCTTGCTGTGGTAGCCGGTCAGGAAGAAGAAGAACGTGCATTCCGGATCAGACCAGTCGCCGGAGTAATAGTTATGCCATGCCGTACCGGACTGCGTGATGTCCGGCTCGTAGACGTATGTATGCGCGACACTCTTGAACCAACGGCCGTCCACCTGGTACGTCGCCGTCCATGTGATGACGCTGTTGTTGCCGCTCCCGCTGCCGGCAAGGTCGCCGTCGGAGAACGTCGTCTCATAGGTCGATTTGTTCGAGGCGGTGTACGTCTTGGACGCGTCGTCCGAGCGCGTGATCGTCAGAGACGTAAACAGCGAGTCCGATGTAAACGCGATCGTACCGCTCGTCTTGGCCGCGTCCGTGCTCAGCGTACCGTATTTGCTCGAGTCCACGAAGTACTGGTACCCCGTGCCGCTCGGATTGCGGTAGATCGTCTCGGGCACATAGAACTGCACCGTCGGACGACCCGCGGTCTTGATCTTCTCTACGTTGACCCACGCGTTCGCAAACAGACCGAGGTCCGCAAAGCAGAACGTCGTCACGATCATCACGATCGCGATCAGCGTAGCGAGTGTGCGTTTGCAAATGTTTTTCAGCATTTACAATTCCTCCTTTTACATTTCAGGATGTATATATCTCAAAGCTATGAAGCGGTTAGCCGTTAGCTTAATGCCGATAGCTTTTTGACCAAATTTGTTGTCATTGCGGGGAACAAAGTGACAAAGCACTCCGTTCTCCCTTTACGCGCTCCCGGGGTACGGATCGCGTCGCTTCGCTCGCGATGACACCGGTTTTTACGTTGTGCTTCTTCTTACCTGTCATTGCGAGGAACAAAGTGACGAAGCAATCCGTTCTCCTCTTTCGTAAATTGACCTGTCATTGCGAGGAACATAGTGACGAAGCAATCCGTTTCTTCTTTTACGCGCTCCCGGGGTACGGATCGCGTCGCTCCGCTCGCGATGACACCGGTTTTTACGTTGTGCTTCTACTTACTTGTCGTTGCGGGGAACAAAGTGACGAAGCAATCCGTTTCTCCCTTTACGTGCTCCCGGGGTACGGATCGCGTCGCTTCGCTCGCGATGACACCGGTTTTTACGTTGCACTTCTACTTACCTGTCATTGCGAGGAACGCAGTGACGAAGCAATCCGTTCTCCCTTTACGCGCTCCCGAGGTACGGATCGCGTCGCTCCGCTCGCGATGACACCGGTTTTTACGTTGCACTTCTACTTACCTGTCATTGCGAGGAACGCAGTGACGAAGCAATCCGTTTCTCCTTTTACGCGCTCCCGGGGTACGGATCGCGTCGCTCCGCTCGCGATGACACCGGTTATATTAACTCGAGGTATAAATCTTTCCACTCCGGGTTCATCTGCTCAATCAGTCTGTTTTTCTTCTTTCGGCTTCCGCCTTTAATTTGCTTCTCACGACTAATTGCTGTATATGAATCCGTCGTTTCCTCAAAATAAACCAGCTTGGTAACTTCGTATCGCGCGGTAAAACTGTTGGGGTCTGCATGTGACTTGTGCTCGTAAACACGGCGAATCAAATTATTTGTCACACCGGTATATAGCACAACATTCGTGGTGTTCGTCAAAATGTAAACGTAATAATGCACTTGTTTTTCGCCTCACCTGTCATTGCGAGGAACGCAGTGACGAAGCAATCCCTTCTCCCTTTACGAGCTCCCGGGGTACGGATCGCGTCGCTCCGCTCGCGATGACACCGGTTTTACGTTGCACTTCTACTTACCTGTCGTTGCGGGGAAATGCCGTTTCCGGCGGAATGGGTCGCGGTTCTGGCGCCCTGATCTGCCTGAAGACAAAACGACAGAGTATGACACCTATACTATTTTATATTTTGAGTATATCACGGGTTCCTGAATTTGTCAACATCTTTTCACTCCGATTTCGCAGTATTTCACTCCGTTTTGCTTGTTTTTCAACCGGGTTGTGCACTATGCTGTTTTTCGGAATCTATATCTTGTGGAAAGTTATTATTTTGACCACAATTACACGAAATATTTCTGAATCGGAAGTTTATTTTGTAAGAACTTATGCACTGTATTTTCCACATCCGGTGTATAACTGACAAAATACCTTGTCCGGTAATGCTTCTGTTTGTGGATAAATGATGGAAAACTCCCGGTATTTTCCGTCCGTTCGATTTCGGAGTGAAGCGCCGCGTTTTTGCACGCCGCGTCCGGTATTTTTACGCCCATAAAATTCATACTTGATTTTTTGCGCGCGGGCATTTATAATGAGATTATAGTTATTGTAACTTGAAATACCATTTTCCGAATCAATCATCCGATCAAGGAGGCGTTTGTTTTGAAAAAGATCCTCTCCGTTTTTGTGGCTCTGGCGCTGATGCTCGCGTGCATCCCCGTTTGTGTTTCGGCTGTCGAAACGCCCACATTCTCCGCAGGCACCGTTTCGGCGATGCCGGGCGACACTGTGCAGATTCCTATCCGCATCGAAAACAACCCCGGTATCATGGCCTGCATTGTTTCCGTCAGCTACGATCCGGCCGAGCTGACGCTGACGGGCGCCGATTACTGCGATCTTTTCACCGGCGGTACTGCCGTACCCGGCGGCAACCTGTCGCTGATTCCGTTTAACCTGCTCTGGTACGACTACACCGCGAATCAGACTGCCAGCGGCGATTTCTTTATGCTGACCTTCAAAGTCAGTGAGAATGCCGTTGCCGGCGACAAAACAATCACCGTGACGTACAGCGCAGACAGTACGTTTGACGTAAACGGCGATAACGTCGCTTTTGAAACGCAGAACGGCGCAGTCACCGTACAGGGCGGCTGGAGCTTCAGCGAAGACTGCTTCCTGTACACATATGTGAGTGAAAACGACGAGAACTTCATCTGCGGCGTCAATTCCATCGACGATCCGTTCATGAGCGACTACATCGAGACCTTCGGCGGCTGGAGCTTCAATGTCGAGTACAACGATCTCGACGTGGAATCCACTGGCTCGAAGCTCACCATTCTCGATCAGAGCGGCACGGCTGTGGAAGAATACACCCTGATTTATCTCGGCGACGTCAACGGCGACGGCGTGATCAACGGTATGGACATCCAGCTCCTGCTGGAAATCATGACCGACAGCGACACCTGGGACTTCCTGTTTACCGACGAGCTCCCGCAGACCTTTGCCGCTGACGTCAATGTCGACGGCACGATCAACGGTATGGATATCCAGTGCATCATGGACTGCATTGCACACGACGACTTCCCGTTCCAGTTCATCGACTGCCCCGTCCCGGAACGCTGACGAAAAAAGTAATTGACAAAGCAAAAAGACCTCCGACGGAGGTCTTTTTTTAGTATTCCGATTTTATTTTAATTCACCTATTTCGTTCAGCCGTCTGCACAGTGCGGCGACCGGCAGGCCGACGACGTTGAAGTAATCGCCGCAGATTCCGCGCACGAGCGTACAGCCGCGTCCCTGGATGCCGTAGGCGCCGGCTTTGTCCATCGGCTCGCCGGTTGCAATGTACGACGCGATCTGCTCATCCGTCAGCGGATAAAACGTGACCTGTGTTTGCTCGAAAAAGGTTTCCGTTTTCCCCCCTCGCACCAGACATACGCCCGTATAGACCGCGTGCGTCTGCCCGGAAAGCCGGTGCAGCATCCGCGCCGCGTCCGCTGCGTCCGTGGGTTTGCCGAGAATCTCGCCGTCAAAAACAACCACCGTATCTGCGCCGATCACCAGATCGTCCGGACAATCCCGCGCGACGGCTGCTGCTTTCTGCGCGGCAAGCTGCATCACCGCCTCATGCGGCGGCGTACCGGGTTCAATAAATTCCTCGGCGTCCGAAGCGCGCACGGTGAAATCCACACCCGCCCTTTGCAGCAGCTCCCTGCGGCGGGGGGACGCGGAAGCGAGGACAATGCTCATTGCGTTTCCTCCGCATACCAGGTGCGCAGCGCCATTTTCAAAACGGCAGCCTGTGTCTTGCCGTCGACGATTTCGTTATTGAGCACCATTTCCACCGCCGTGGACAGCGGAATGCGCTCGACGTTGAGAAATTCATCTTCGTCGAGATTCTGCTCCTCGAACGTAATACCCGTGGCGCCGTAAAGATGAATCACTTCGTTTGTGTAACCGGGGGACGGATAGAACTTACCCAGATCGACGTATTTCTGCGCTACCGCGCCGGTCTCCTCCCGCAGCTCGCGGATGCCCGCGTGAAACGCGTTTTCGTCCTTTTCGAGCTTGCCCGCCGGCAGTTCGAGCACAACCTCGCCGTACGGATAACGGAACTGGCGCACAAACAGCAGTTCGTTTTCGTCTGTCAAAGCGGCGACCGTCACGCCGCCGTGGTGCTCTACAACTTCGCGTTTGGCGGTCGCGCCGTTCGGCAGCTCGACGTCGTCTACGCGCAGACTGAGGATGCGTCCTTCATACTTGCGATCCTGTGCAACGGTTTTTTCGGTAAGATCCATAAATACCTCCATAAAAAACAATACGGCTCCCATCCGAAAATGAGAGCCGTACGTGAGTTGAATCAGAAGAATTTGCCTAAAAAGTCGCGGATAATGGCGATGATCTGGGCAGCCTTGCCTTCACGCAGGAACGACAGAAGGTTCTGTACGAATGCAAGAATCGTATCCATAGCGCATTCTCCTCATCTATTGATTTGCAGAGAGGGTCTCTCTACAACCATACTATAACACATCTTTATCAAAAATGCAAGACTTTTGTAATATTTTTTATCCGAAAATCTGATGCTCAACAAGCGTATAAACCACACCGACCGCTATGCCGACGAGTACGCCGACTGCGACCTCGGGAATGGTATGACCCTTGATAACCTTGAGCTTTTCGGGCTTCTCCGGATCATCCTCGGAATAGACTTTGTCGATCAGGACATTTGTTTTTTCAGCGACGCGGCCGCACAGCAGACGCACATTGCATGCGTCAAAGAGTGTGACGAAACCGAAAATGATCGCAAGGGCAAACGTTGTGCCGCGAAATTGCTCCAGCAGCGCAATATGCGTCACCATTGCCATGGTAGACGCTGTGTGCGTACTGGGCATGCCGCCGCTGCAGAAAAAGCTCACCGGGTTTTTGCGGATGCGCGCGGCCAGATACTTCGGAACCTGTGCACAAAGCCAGCCGAACAGCATCGGCAGCAGCGCGCGTAAAATATTGGTAATCAATTCAGGCATAAAAACGATCCTTTCTATGTGTCGTAGTGCCGCCATTATAGCACACAGTACAGCGTTTTGCAAATGTATTTTCAGCCAAAGAAAGACCGCAATGAAGAAAAACAAATTTTTTGCGGAAAAATCCTTGCATTTCTGCGCAAAATAGAGTATAATAAGGTACTGAACGAATATACTCCGGAAACAGAGCGATGCTTTATTTGGGTCATGTGGCGTGTGGGTCCTGTGCGACGGGGCGCTGCGAACCATGTCAGGCGGGGAACCGAGCAGCATTAAGCGGTTTGCACCGTGCGCCACAGTCCGCCTACCGCCATATGACCGAAAGAAAGAGTTGCTCTGTTTCCTTTTCTCATAAAAGGGGGCAAAGTCGATGTATCGCGCACTGTACAGAAAATGGCGTCCGGCCGTTTTCAGCGACGTTGCCGGTCAGCCGCATGTGACGCAGACGCTCATGCACGAGGTCGACACCGGCAAGTTGTCGCACGCCTATCTGTTTACGGGATCGCGCGGAACCGGCAAAACGACCTGTGCCAAAATTCTGGCCAAAGCGGTCAACTGCCTGCATCCTGTCGGCGGAAATCCATGCTGTGCATGTGAGATCTGCCGTGGAATCGACGACGGCACCATACTCGATGTGATTGAAATCGACGCCGCCAGCAACAACGGCGTAGACAATATCCGCGATTTGCGGGAAGAAGCAAATTTTACACCCGTGCGCGCCCGATACCGCGTCTATATTATAGACGAGGTGCATATGCTGTCTATCGGCGCATTCAACGCACTGCTGAAAATATTGGAAGAGCCGCCTTCATACGTGTTGTTCATTCTCGCAACGACCGAGGTACACAAACTGCCGGCGACAATTCTCTCACGCTGCCAGCGTTTTGACTTCCACCATATTCCACCCGAAAATATTGCCGAACGGTTGCAGTATGTTGCCGGACAGGAAAAAATCGACCTGACGGATGAGGCTGCCGTTCTGATCGCGCGCTATGCCGACGGCGCACTGCGCGACGCGCTTTCGCTGCTCGATCGCTGCAGCGCAAGAGGGGAGACCATCACGCCCGAGATTGTCAGCGCCTGCGCGGGAATCGCCGGTAAAGAATACCTGTTTCAGATGGCGGACTGTGTTGCCGCGCAGAATGCAGCCGATGCGCTGCGCCTGATCGGAAATCTGCACGCGTCTTCCTGCAACATGGAGCGGCTGTGTGTGGAACTGACAGAACATTTCCGCAATCTGATGGTTTCAAAAGTCGTACGCGATCCGCAGAATCTGATTATTTGTTCCAAAGAAGATCTGGCCGCGTACCGCACACAGAGCGAAAAATTCACGCTCGAAACAATTCTGCACGTTTTATCCGTGCTCGGCGATACAACCGCCAATCTCAAACGCGGACTTGATCGCAAAATTGAAACTGAAATGGCCGTTCTGCGTTTGTGCACGCCGTCGCTTTCGACTGATCCGGACGCGCTGCTGCGGCGCATCAGCGAACTGGAACGCAGCATACGATCCGGTGCCGTGATTTCTGTGCCGGCAGAACCGGAAAAACCGTCGGTGGATCTGCCCGCCGAACCGCCGCAAACCCAGCCGGAAGAAAAAACTGAAAAAGCACAGGAACAACAACAAACGAAAGAAGCGCCGGCAGAGAGTGCATCTGCGCTTTTCAGACTCTGGCCGGAAGTTCTGTTGATTTTAAAAGATACATGCAAACCGATTTCCGGTGTCCTTGTCGGTTCCACAGCCGTCCTTTCTGAAAACGTTTTGCAAATCAAATCCGGCAACGCTGCGTTTGCACGTTTTCTGGAAATTCCGACTTATGTAACCGCGATTCAGGAAGCAGTCGAAAAAGTCAGCGGAAAAAAGTATCACATTGAAGCGTTCGACAACGGACGTGAAGAAAAAAAATCAGATCCTTTGGAACAACTGATTGCGAAAATCAATACTTATAAAGAAAGTGTAGGATGAATATGAAAGCAAGAATTCCCGGCGGCATGGATAAAGGCGGCATGATAAAGCGAATTCAGCAGATGCAGGAAGACATGGAACGTATTCAGGCGGAAGTTGAAGAATCTGTTTTTACGGCGTCAGCCGGCGGCGGCGCTGTCGAAGCCGAAGTCAACGGCAAGCATGAGCTTCTCGGAATCCGCATCCAGCCGGACGTGGTCGATGCGGACGACGTTGAGATGCTGCAGGATATGATTCTGGTCGCTGTCAATGAAGCGATCCGCAAAGCCAGCGAAGCGATGGATAAAGGTATGGAAGCTGCCAAGGGCGGTCTGTCTATTCCGGGATTGTTCTGATGAAAAAAGTCGTTCCGCTGCAGAATCTGATCAATCAGTTTGAACGTCTGCCGGGCATCGGTCATAAATCGGCGCAACGGCTTGCGTTTCATGTACTGAAAATGCCGCAGGAGGATGTGCAGGCTTTTGCGGATTCTCTGCTTGATGCGCACAGCAAAATTCACCGGTGTGAAAAATGCTGTGATCTGACAGACGGGCAGTTCTGTCCGATCTGCGACGATCCGGGACGTGATGCCGGCACAATTTGTGTCGTGGAGGATTCGCGGGACGTGATGGCCTTTGAGCGCACGCACGAGTACAACGGCGTGTATCATGTGCTGCACGGCGTGATTTCACCGCTCAACGGCGTCGGCCCGGAAGACATCACCGTAAAAGAACTCCTCGCGCGCCTGAGCGATCCGAATATAAAAGAAGTTATTATGGCAACCAATCCCACGGCAGAAGGGGAGGCAACAGCAATTTTTATTGCGCGTCTCATCAAACCTATGGGCATCGATGTTACAAGATTGGCATACGGCGTGCCTGTCGGCGCCGATCTGGAATACGCAGACGAGTTTACGCTTTTAAAAGCGATTGAAGGCAGAAAAAAAATCTGATTTTTCCACACTTTTCTTCACTTTCCACCGATCGTTTTTCACAGTATTCTTTCACACCGTTTTTCACATGTGAATAGTGGAAAGTTTTTCAAAAAATGTTCCCATGATTTTTCTGCATTTTTTCTTTACCCTGTAATACTCCGCGCAGTTTTCCAAAGTTTTCACCGGTACTACTACAACTACTACTATAATAATTATTATGTGTGTTTGTTACACGCACGCAAACGGAGGGTTTATCATGAAATTCATCTGTGATACCGCATCGTTATCCGCAGCATGCCAAAACGTACAAAGAGCAGTCTCCGCAAAGACTTCGATTCCGGCAATCGAGGGTATTTATATCAAGGCGCTCGGGTCGGAATTGATTCTTACAGGCTACGATCTGGAGCTCGGTATTACAACTTCTGTTCCGGCAAAAGTCGAAGAAAACGGCGGTATCGTTCTGACAGCGCGCATTCTCTGCGACATTCTGCGTAAGCTGCCCGCAGACTCGGTTTCCGTGGAATCCGACGAACGTCAGATGGCCGTGATCCGCTGCGGAGAAATGCAGTATTCTCTGATCGGTATTTCGCCCGAAGAATATCCGGAGCTTCCGTCTGTCAGCGGCGGTTTTCCGATTGTTCTGCAGCAGAGTATTCTGCGTGAAATGATCCGGCAGACCATTTTTTCTGTAGCAGTCAATGAAAACAAAGTTGTGCATACCGGAATCAAATTTGAAATTGAACCCGGTGAAATCAAATTGATTGCCGTCGACGGTTTTCGTCTTGCCGTGCGTAAAGAAGCCATTGATTATTCCGGCGATCCGATTTCATTTATCGTTCCTGCAAAAACGCTTTCCGAAGTGGTCAAATTGTTTTCCGGCGAAGAGGATGCGACTGTTTCCATCGGCGTCGGCAAACGGCATATTGTTTTTGAGATCGGCAGCTTCACGGTTGTTTCCAGATTGCTTGACGGTGAGTTTTTGAATTACCGTTCCGCAATTCCGAATCTCGTTTCCACAACGGTTCGTGTGCAGACACAGGCGCTCATCGACAGTATCGAGCGTACGTCTTTGATTATTACGGATAAAATCAAGAGTCCGCTGCGCTGCAATTTTGAAGACGATCTGATCCGTATTTCCAGCACGACTTCACTCGGTACGGCAAACGATAAAATCGCAGCGGAAATCACCGGCTCGCCCGTTGAAATCGGTTTTAATAACCGTTTTCTGCTTGAGGCGCTGCGTGTTTGCGACACGGACGAAGTATTTCTGCAGCTCAACGGTTCCGTTGCGCCGATTTTGATCGTGCCGCCGCAGGGCGACAGTTTCCTGTTCTTGATTCTTCCTGTCAGATTAAAGGCGGAATGAGGCGATTTGCATGAAAATCAAGGTTCGCATTGCCGAAAAAAAGAAAGTACAAAAAGCAATCAATACGCCGTTTATTCGTCTGGATGCTTTTTTAAAATTATGCGACGCGGTGCAGACGGGCGGACATGCAAAACTCGTGATCCAGGATGGTGAAGTGCGTGTCAACGGAGAAATCTGTACACAGCGCGGAAAAAAACTGCATCCGGGTGACGTAGCGGAATTTGAAAATGTTTTGTACGAAGTTGTTTCATAAAGATTTATGGTTATCACCAGATATCGTTCCGAAAAGTTCCGCAATCTGAAAACATTGGAACTTTTCCCCGTACCGGGCGTCAATGTGATTTTCGGAGAAAACGGACAGGGAAAAACAAATATTATCGAGAGCATCTGGATGTTTACCGGGTGTCACAGTTTCCGCACGCATAAGCACACGGAGCTGATCGAGAAATCGCAAAGGGAAGCAAAAGTTTCCCTTTCTTTTTCTGCGCACGGTATGGATAACGACGCGCTGCTGACGATCGGACAGAAACGCGAATTTATGCTCAACGGCGCTGTAAAAGAATCGCCGCGCCGTTTTTTAGGAGAATTTCAAAGCGTTGTTTTCTCGCCGGATTCTTTGTCGATTGTGCAGGAAGCGCCTTCCGAGCGGCGCAGGTTTCTGGATATTGCCGTAAGCATGATTCGTCCGGCATATTCCACACAGCTTTTGAAGTATACGAAAATTTTAACCAACCGCAACGCACTGCTTAAACAAATTGCACTCGGTACGGCGCAGGAAGATTATCTGGACGTCTGGGATGAGGAACTTGCACGCTGCGGTGCGCGCCTGACGCTGTACCGGCTGCATTATATTGATGAGCTTGCGCACATTGCCGCAGAAATATATAAAGAAATTTCCGGCGGCAAAGAGTTTTTAAAAGTCGATTATCAACAAAGCAGCCGCTGTTTTTCCATCGACGAATACGAAATGACGGAAAGCATTTTTATTGGTCTGCAAAAAAACCGTGAGGCCGATATCCGACGCCAGCTTACAAGCATCGGTCCGCATAAAGATGATCTGCTTTTATCTGTCGATACGCTTGCCGCGCGTCAATACGCATCGCAGGGACAACAGCGCAGTATTGCGCTTGCGCTCAAGCTCGCGGAAGGATTTATCATCAAAGAGACGACAGGCGAATATCCTGTGATTTTGCTTGACGACGTAATGAGCGAGTTGGATACAAAACGGCAGGGCTTTTTGCTGGAATATTTAAAAAGCTGGCAGGTTTTTCTGACATGCTGTGATCCGTCTCAGGTATCGCGCATCAAAAACTGCAAATTGTTTCACATTGAAAACGGTTTTTTGACAGGGGAGTAAGACATGTACGTATACCTCGGACAGGATAAAGTAATACGAACACAGGATATCATCGGGATTTTTGATCTGGACAACACGACGGTTTCTAAAATTACGCGGGAAACGCTGCACAAGGCGGAACAAAACGAGGACGTTATTACTATTATGGGCGACCTGCCGAAATCGTTCATTGTATGTGCCGAAAAAAAAGGTGAACAAAAAATATATATTTCACCTGTCACTCCGTCTACATTGACAAAAAGAATACGCAGAAAAAAGATCGGATCGTACCAGGAATAAGGTACGATCCTTTTTCTATGCTTTTAATTTAACTTATTCACCGATTTCACCGCGGAACTGTTCCACGATCGGATCGGCGGAATTGCCGCGCACAATCGGCGTTGTGGATCTCGGAATCATTTCGGATGCAAGTTCCGTTTCCGTTTCTGTTTCCGTTGTTTCTGTATCAGTAGTGGATTCTTCCGGCTGCTGTGTCGGTTCAATTGTTCTCAGCGCCGCTTCGACGGACAGATTTGCGTTGATCATCGGATAGGACGGGATTTCGATCTCATCCTCCCAGTAGTAATTTTTACACGTATAAATTGTGTTCTCCGGATTGCAGATAATATTTTTTATATCCGCACCGCTCAGAGCAGGATTGACCGACCATGTCAGCGCGGCAATACCGGTAACGACAGGCGCAGCCATAGACGTGCCGGATTTGTAGCTGTATTTTCCTCTTTCTTCGAGATCCGTACTGAAAACATTACTGCCCGGCGCAAAGATCGAAACGCCGTCGCCGAAATTGGAGAAGGAGGACTGATAAAATTCCGTATCCTTATGCGCGTATGTGCTGCTGCCGACAATGATTACATGGTCGAGCACCTGCTGCTTGGAAATACCCGTAAGTCCTGTGAATGCATTGCGTTTTGTAATGCTCGCAAAGGAGCCGTTAAAATAGCTGTCGCACGGTTCGTTGTCTTTGCTGCCGTTTCCCGCGGACTGCACAATCAGAAAATCATATCCTTTCGCAAGCAGAGAAGCTACCGTGTAGGAAAACAGCATGCCTTCAAAATACATGCCGATGTTCCACCAGAAACGTTTGGATTCTTCAAATCCGCCGGAAGAACCGAGCGACATGTTGATTACTTTCGCACTGTGGCGGATCAAAGAAATCACGCCGGTAAAAATACGCTCGTCCGTTGACCAGTATTGCTGCGCGCTTTTTTCCGGTTCCCAGTCCACACAAAGCAGATTTGCATTGTCGCAAATGCCGGTTATGCCGATTTTATTGTTCGCGTTTGCGGTAATGATGCCCGAAACGTGCGTACCGTGCGATTCCGGAATGTTGGCGTGTTCGTAATATGAATTCGGAAAAGAAAACTTTCCTTGCAGATCTTCATGATTTGTGTCAAATCCGCTGTCAAGAACGCCGACACAGATCGGATGAAATGTGCCTGTGTGATCCCAGGCGGAGGTTGCCTGTGTTGCGGTCAGCCACCAGTTGCCGCCGTAGACGTAATTGTCGTCCCATTTCGGCGCAGCGGAAGTCCCGTCGTCATGCAGCCAGGGATCGTCCGGAATCACATCCTCTGTGCGATGCACGGCGATGTTGCAGGAAGCAAACTGCACATTCTTTTCCGTACGGAGTTTTGTGCACAGAAGCTGCAAATCAAAAAATGATTTTTCTTCCGGGAGCTGCAGCTGGTATTTGTTCAGAATATCCGTGTAGCCCACAACGGATGCGCCGAGCGTGTCAAAAACAGATTGTTTTTCGGACGCGGTCGTATCGTCTTTAAAATAGACGATCACTTCGTTGTTTACGTAAGCTATATTGTCGGCAAAGGTTACGATGTTTTTCGGATCGGTTTCCGCATAATACAGACCGTCGTCATAAAACTGTACGTCTGTTTTTGAACTGCGCGCATTTTCACGCCACTGTGTATGCGCGCGGTTATCCTGCGCGCTGCGCAGCATTTGCGGAATTGAAACAGGTTTCAGGCACAGTGCAAACACCATAGTCAGGAGCAGAACAAGTGCAATCGCTTTTTTCATTGGCCGATATCCTTTCTGTTTTGAATTCTGTTTAATATAAACTGTGTGCACAAACCGGTGAATGCGCCGCTGCATACTGCGGCAATCAGTAAATACGGCAGATACCAGAATACGCTGATTGTCTGCATGAAAACGGACGCTGCAAGAAGTTGGCCCGTATTGTGCGCAGCGGCACCGAAAACGCTCAGAACCCACACTTTTTTTCTGAAGAAACGCGCAAGCAGACATGTTATCAAAAAACAAAAACACGCGCCGCAAAAACTATAAAGAAAAGTGGACAAATTTCCGGCAAAAATTGCGCCCAGTGCAACGCGGACAAATAAGATCGCCGCCGTATCTTTTTTGCCGCAGTAATACACGGCAAACAGCGTGACCACATTGGCAAGCCCGATCTTAATGCCGGGAATCGAAGTCAGCGGCGGCATCTGCGCCTCGACAATAAACAGCAGCAGTGCGATTGCGGCGAGAACCGCGTCCAGTGCAACGCGTTTCGTTTTGTTCATTCTATCCCGCCTTTGCATCCGCCTGTGTTTTTGTGTGTTTCATTTCAATGATTACGCGGTTCGGCAGGCAGACGATCCGTCCCGTATCATGCAGCACACCCTGATGCACGCAGATCTGATCCGGACAATTTGCGGAATGCATACGAATGGCTCCCGGCTCCACGAGAATAACGTTGCCCTCGAGCGGTATCGTATAACTCTCCGTCACGCGCGATAAATCAATCTGTGCGATTTCTTTTCCGTCCTGCGTGATGACGGCCACATGACCGGAAAACATTTTCGACAATAAAATAAACGCAATACACAGCACAATGACCGCGGCAAAAACCGCAATCCAGAATTTATTTGAGGGGCTTCGGCTGTGTATACGTTTCATCCGTCATCTCCACACGATCTGTCAATCCGTCCGTAATATAAACGCTGCGGTCTTCGGTAATGACCAGCGCATCAAACGAAAACACATGACGCTCATACAGTTCTTTTATCCCTTCTGCACCAAGTACAAACAGTGCGGTGGATAACCCGTCCGCCATCGCGCCGTTTTCACACAACACGGTCACGGACAGCAGACCGCTTTCGGCAGGCATACCTGTCTGCGGAGAAAGAATGTGATGATACGTTTTTCCGTCTTGTGTAAAATTACGCTGATAACTGCCGGACGTCACCACTGCCGTTTCGCCGACGCGGAGATTGCAGACCGTTTCGTCCGGCTGCAGGGGATCGGCCACGCTGACAACCCAGTCGGACCCGTCCGGTTTGGTACCGAGCGTCTGCACGTTGCCGCCCAGCGCAAGAATCGCGCTGTTTACGCCGTTTTCACGCAGCGTCTGTACCGCGCAGTCCGCGGCATATCCCTTTGCCACGCTGCCCAGATCGAGCTTTGTGCCGGCGGTACAGGCATAAACGCCGTCCCGGACGGTAAAGCTCCCGCGAGACTGCAAAAGAGAACGGATTTCCTTTGCGGACGGAACGCGGTATTCTTTTGTAAAGAATCCCCACGCATCCGACAGCGGATAGAGCGTTAAATCAAGCGCGCCGTTCGTTTGCGCGGCAATTGCCTGCGCTGTTTCGAGCGGTTCCGAAATGATTTTCGGCAGAACGTCGCCGTCCTTCAGGACAGAAACCGCACTCTGCGGATCAGCAGCGTTCAGCGCGGCGTCAAGCGATTCAATCGTGTCGCGCGCGAGCTGCAGCGCTTCGCCGCTGTCTCCGTACGCGGTGATGTCCATGATCGTATCCATGGAAAAAAAGTGTATCGTTTCTTTTTTATTCTGTCCGCATCCGCAGCAGCAAAGCAGCAGACAGAATACGACAAGAAGCGCCGTTTTATTCTTCCAGACTATGCAGCGCATTTGCAATCCGCTCCAGATCTTCTTTACTGTTAAAGGCGATTTCCAGCGTGCCCGTATTGTTTTTGCCGTTCTGCACATGTACCTTGCGGCACAGCGCCTGCGTGAGCGTCAGCTCCACCTGGTCATAAAATGCGGCACGGCGTGCAGCAGGCTTTGTTTCCTTTTTCGGCTTGGACGCTTTTTTGGCAAGTCGCTCTGTCTCACGGACGGAAATTCCTCTTTCCGCAATCAGCTTTGCTGTTTCGAGCATCTGCACTTCGTCCGGGAAGGACAGCAGCGCGCGCGCGTGACCGGCGGAAATCGTGCCGACGCGGACAAGCTCTATTATTTCTGCCGGCAGTTTCAGAAGACGCAGTGCATTGGCGACGGCGGGACGGGATTTGCCGACACGCGCGGCCGCTTCTTCCTGCGTCAAGCCAAAATCATCCATCAGTTTGCGGAAGCCGAACGCCTCTTCGACGGGATTCAGATCCTCGCGCTGCAGGTTTTCAATCAGCGCGAATGCGACCGCCTCTTCGTCCGTCATTTCACGGATTACGACGGGAACCTCCGTCAGTCCCGCCATCCGTGCCGCACGCCAGCGGCGTTCGCCGGCAATCAGTTGGTATCCGCCCTCTCCGAGCGGGCGTACCAGCAGCGGCTGTAAAACACCATACTGTGCGATGCTATCTGTTAATTCTGCTAATGACTCATCAGTGAATGTCTTTCTCGGCTGATCGCGATTCGGCTCGATGTCCATGATCTTCATTTTGACTGCGCTGGTCGGTGTGATTTCTTCCACCGCGTTGTCCATGAACAGTGCGTCCAGACCCATACCGAGTCCGCCTTTTTTTGCTGCCATCAAAGCACCTTCTTTCCGTTTGCCGCTAAAAACTCTGCGGCGAGATCGTTATATGCGGTTGTTCCTTTTGAATTTTTGTCGTAGTATAATACGGGCTGGCCGAAGCTGGGTGCCTCCGACAGGCGCACCGTGCGCGGGATCGGTGTGGCGTAGACTTTTTTCGGGAAGAACTTCTTGACCTCATCCACAACCTGTTGTGTCAAATTGAGTCTGCCATCATACATCGTGAGGAGTACGCCCTCCAGATCCAGCATCGTATTGTACAGACGCTTGACCTGCCGTACTGTCGACATGAGCTGCGACAGTCCCTCCAATGCGTAAAATTCACACTGAATCGGCACCAGAAACGTATCTGCGGCACACAGTGCGTTCAGCGTAATCAATCCGAGCGACGGCGGACAGTCCATAAATATAAAATCAAACTGATCGCGCGACGTTGCCAGAACGGTCCGCAGCCGCATTTCACGGCGCTGCACGTCTATCAGTTCCAGTTCTGCACCGGCCAGATTCATGCTCGACGGCAAAAGCCATGTGTTTTTAAACTGTGTTTTCTGTATCACATCTGCGGCCGGAACGCCGTTGATGATGCAGTCATAGACCGATTTATCCAACTGACGCTTGTTCACACCGAAACCGCTTGTCGCATTTCCCTGCGGATCGATATCGACCAAAAGCACTTTATATCCCGCCATCCCGACGGCGGCGGCCAAATTGACAGCGGACGTGGTTTTTCCGACGCCGCCTTTTTGATTGACGATTGCAATGATCTTTCCCATACTACACGCTCCTAACCCGTATATTATAACACAGGCAATATCGGAATGCAATGCCATTCTGTTTGTTTCACGTGAAACACAGAGCTATATGTTTTATGTGAAACAGCGAAAGAGCAGACCTTTCGGCCTGCCCTCTCGCTGGATGTGGGGTGTGAAAGAGAAAGATATGGTTGGATGGGGGTTGGTAAATTTATGTGCGGGCTGTGCGGCTCGATTGTGATTGTGCGGTGTTTTTTGGAATCCGGATATGGTATTCAATATAATCGTCCGTTTCCTGCCGCTTTGCGTCTGCCGCAATACCCGCATGGCGCATCGTGTCAATCGCGTGGTTGATCGTGTTGACAAAGATCCGCACGTCCTTGAACAGTTTGATCGGCGGTTTGCGCTTTGGTTCGGGCTGCTTTAAAAGGGAATCTATATAGTGATCTGTCTGTGCTACGTTCATATGTCCGCGTTCGATTGCTGCAATTGCTTTGCGCATGTCGTCACCGGTCGGCAGCTTCAGCAGTGCACGCGCATGCCGCTCAGTAAGTCCTGTACGCATAATCCGGTCGCGCACATCTTCCGGAAGACGAAGCAAACGCAGCTTGTTGGAGATGGTAGACGGCGCTCTGCCGAGCATGCGCGCAATGTCCTCCTGTGAAAGACCGTATTGCATCATGATCTGGAACAGCGCCTGCGCTTCCTCAAAGAAGCTGAGATCTTTTCTCTGAATGTTCTCCAAGAGAGCGTAAACGGCAGATTGTTCATCGGTCACATCCGTCAAAATGCAGGGAACACGCTGCAAACCGATCAATTTAGCTGCACGCAGTCTTCGTTCTCCTGCGACGAGTTCAAACAAACCGTTTGATCTGTGCCGTACAAGCAGCGGCTGCAGCACGCCGTTTTGCCGGATGCTTTCGGCAAGTCCTTCCAGGGCGTCCGTATCGAAAACCGTGCGCGGCTGGCTTCGGTTCGGCAGAATATCCTGCGGCGGAATCAGCAGCACATATCCGTTCGTTTTGATCTTGCTCTGCATGGCGCGTCCCTCGTTTCCCGTTCCGACAAGACAAGCATAGCAGTTATTCACGGTAAAATCAAGAAAAACCGTTCGCCTGAAATCGACAGGCAAACGGTTTATACATATTTATCTGAGCGGTTGCTTTGCAATTTTTGCCGAAGGCCGCGGATATTTTGCCGGAGTTTGCGATATTTTTTTAATGCAGATCAACGTTCTCTCTCCGGCTTGCGGCAGAGTAAAGGACAAAATCTTGTCTATTCTGCCTCCCATCAGGCGTATGGCGCTCTGTGCTTCGGCTATTTCTTCTTCGCTGCGAACAGATTTCATGGCGATAAATATGCCGCCGATACGTGTAAACGGTATACAGTATTCACATAATTCGCGCAGATTTGCTACGGCGCGTGCTGTGACCAGATCATACTGTTCACGGTGTTTGCCTGATTGTCCCGCTTCTTCGGCGCGCATGTGCACCACATCCGCTGATAGTCCGAGCTCGTCCAGGGTGTCCTGAATAAAACAGAGTTTCTTGCGTGTGCCGTCGAGCAGCGTCATCCGAAGATCCGGCCGCGCGATCAGAAGTGCGGCTCCCGGAAATCCTGCGCCTGTGCCGACGTCGATGCATTGTGCGCTGTCCGGAAGCGTGACGGCATTCAATACGGTCAGACTGTCTAAAAAGTGCTTATAGACGATCTCGGCCGGTTCCGTGATGGCAGTCAGATTCAGATGCATATTGACTTCGACCAGTCGCTGCGCATACCGATCGAAGCGTCCGAGCGCAGTTTCATCCAGAATCACGCCTATGTTTTCGGCTTCGCTTTTCAAGAGCATTTGGTCGATCATAGCTTGTTTTTCTCCAGATAAATCAATAATACGGTGATATCCGCCGGACTGATGCCGGAAATGCGAGAAGCCTGCCCGACGTTTTCCGGACGGATCTTGGACAATTTCTCGATTGCTTCAAGCCGCAGACCCGTGATATTGGTATAGTCGATCGAATCGGGCAGCTTTTTGCATTCCAGACGATGCATCTCGGCCACCTGCGCTTCCTGGCGGCGGATATACCCGTCGTACTTGACGTCGATCTCGACCTGCTCAAGCACGTCGGGCGGCAGATCCGGTCGGGTTGTGTCGAACGGCGTCAGCGCCTCATAATTCAACTGCGGTCGCCGCAGCAGATCTGCGAGCTTTGCGCCGGTTGTGAGCGGCGATGTTCCACGTGAAACAAGTACGTCGTTCAGCGCTTCATTCGGTGAAAGCGTCACCGCGTTTACACGTTCCTTTTCCTGCTCGATCAGCCGCAGCTTTTCCAGAAAAGCATCGTAGCGGTTTTGAGAAATCAATCCGAGCGCATACCCCATCGGCGTCAATCGGCGATCGGCATTGTCCTGCCGCAGCAGCAGCCGGTACTCGGAGCGTGACGTCATCATGCGGTACGGATCGGAGCAGCCCTTGGTCACGAGATCGTCGATCAGCGTGCCGATATAGGAACTTGCACGGTCGAGAATAAAAGGTTCCTTACCCAATATCTTGTTGGCTGCATTGATGCCGGCCACAAGACCTTGTGCCGCAGCCTCTTCGTAGCCGCTCGATCCGTTGAACTGACCGGCACCGTACAAACCGTCGAACTGCAGAAATTCCAGCGTCGGTCGCAGCGTCAGCGCGTTTACGCAGTCGTACTCGATTGCATACGCTGTGCGCATGACCTGGCAGTGCTCAAGGCCGGGAATGCTGTGCAGAAACGCCAGCTGCACGTCCTCCGGCAGCGAGGACGACAGCCCCTGCAGATACAGCTCCTCCGTCTCTTCTCCACACGGTTCGATGAAGACCTGGTGGCGTTCTTTTTCAGAAAAGCGAACAATCTTATCCTCGATGCTCGGACAGTACCGCGGGCCTACGCCGTCAATTTTGCCGCCGTACAGCGGAGAGCGGTGCAGATTATCGAGAATGATGCGTTTTGTTTCCTCGTTTGTGTACGTAATATAGCAGGGAATTTTATTTTTTATTTTTTCATTGGAATCAAAGGAGAATGAAACAATCCGTTCGTCGCCGTCCTGCCGCTCCAATTGCGTAAAATCGACAGTCCGACGATTGACGCGTGAAGGCGTGCCGGTTTTGAAACGGCGCGTTTCGACGCCCATCGTTTTCAGGCAGTCTGCCAGTTTTTTTGCGGGAAACATGCCGTCCGGACCGCTTTCATACGATACGTCGCCGACATAGACCTTGCCGCCGAGGAACGTACCCGTGGCCAGAATGACGCATTGCGCCGTGTAGACAGCCTCGAGCGCGGTGCGCATCTCCCAGTTTTCGTCCGTATTTCGCCGCAGATCCACAATCTCCGCCTGCCGCAGTTCCAGATTCTCCTGCATTTCGAGCGCGTGCTTCATGTATGCGCTGTATGCGCGGCGGTCAACCTGCGCGCGCAGCGAATGCACGGCAGGACCTTTGCCGAGGTTAAGCATGCGGCTCTGCAGTGTGGTGTGATCTGCCGCTTTGCCCATTTCACCGCCGAGCGCGTCGATTTCGCGCACGAGATGTCCTTTTGAGGTGCCGCCGACAGAAGGGTTGCAGGCCATGTTGCCGACCCAGTCCAGATTGATGGTAAAGACCACCGTCCGGCAGCCGAGTCTGGCTGCGGCCAGCGCCGCCTCGATTCCGGCGTGACCGGCGCCGATGACGGCGATATCATAATATTTGGCAAAATATTCCAAAATCGTACTCCGTTTTAATACTTATTCTTGCTCGTCAATCCGTGGCGGATTGTGCGCAGCACGTTTTCACGGCAGCTTTCATACGGTTTGCCGCCGAGAATCAGACCCTCGACACGTATACTGCCGAGCGCTTCCTTCGGCACAGTATAGGGATCGGCGGACAGCAGCGCCATATCGGCGATCTTTCCGGCTTCGAGACTGCCGCGCTCCTTCTCGTCAAACGTTGCGTAACAGCCGTTGAAGGTGCACATACGCAGCGCGTCTTGCACGCTGACCGCCTCGTCCGCGTTGGGATTGTTGACGGCTTTGTCGATCCAGACAATGGGGTCCGGCGCGGTGCACGGCGCGTCGGAACCGAACGAAACGATGATTCCGTTATCGCGGAAAGTCCGGATGGGATTGAGCCGCCTGCAGCGCTCCGCTCCCATGATTGCCTCAAGATACTCGTCCGGCTCCTGTTTCCAGCCGATAAACGCGCTTTGAACCGGCATCTGGATATTGTAGTCCCGGCAAATCTGAATGCCGTCCTCTGTCGGCAGGCAGTCGTGGATAATGCCGTGACGGTGATCGGGACGCGGACAGTCGTCGAGTGCGGCTTTGAGCGCACGCGTCGCCTGGTCAAACGCGCGGTCGCCGATGGCGTGCATTTCAATCTGCAGACCCGCACGGTTGGCTTTTCGGCAGAAATCAAACACTTTTTCGTCGCTGTAGTACAGCACGCCTTCCCCGCCGAGCTCGTCTGTGTACGGTTCGTTCATGGCCGCGTCGTGCGAGCCGAAGCAGCCGTCAAGCGCGCTTTCAAAGCAGCCGCCGATACGCGGCAGCTTGCGTCTGAGCGCCAGACGAACCTTCATCGGCTGCGGGAAAACGCGCACCTGAAATCCGTTGCGCAGACCTTTGGCAAACAGTTTTTCAAACGTAATATCCAGATCCATCGCAAAACCGACGCCGCTGACAGTGTGGATCATACCGATGCCGCGCGACGCAAAGAAATCGACCGCGTTCTGCATATTTTTCACCAGATCGATCAGCGACAGGGAACTGGAAATATAGTCGGAGAACGCAAAAAACGCTTCCTGATTCATTTCGCCCGTGTCCGGATGATACCCGCGCAGGGTACGGACTTTCCCGTCCATCTTCCGCAGCAGTTTGGAATTCACGATACAGGCGTGGCCGTCGTATTTGACGACCATGATTTCCTTGTCGGGACAAACAGCGTCGAGCTCCTCACGGCTGATGAGCCGTTTTTCGCGCACGGAATACGGCGACGCGCCGAAGGCGATCAGCGTTTTTGCGCTTGAGCGTGAAACGAAATCGCGCACCATATCGGAGATTTCCGCATTCGACTGCGCATCCATGACGTTCAGTCCCGCGAAGAACGTGGAGAACGACGCAAAATGCTGATGTGTGTCGACGAACGCGGGAATCAGCGTTTTCCCCTCAAGGTCGACAATTTCAGCGGCCTTGAACGAAGCGGGCAGCACATTGCCGACAAAGAGAATCTTTCCGTTCTCCTCCACAAGATATTTGGCAACGTCGTTGTTGGCGTTTACCGTGAGAATGTTGCCCCGGTAGCATTTCAGCATGACGGCTATCTCCTTTCATGATACACAAAAGCTGCTCCCGAACCCTCGAAAGCAACAGTTTTCATCTTTGCCGCTTTTACTCAGCGGGTCCGGCAGGACGTGTGTCGGCGCGCATCCTGCTCTCGCCTGCATTGAGCAGCTCACGGATCTCCCGGTGTTCGGTGCAGTACTGCTCAAGCTTTTCGGACAGTTTCTTCCAGTATGCGTCCGCCTCGCGCTCGCGCGCCTGACAGCGCTCCTCTGTTTCACGCAGCATGGCCTCTGCTTTCGCGCGTGTCTGCTGCTCGATCTGCTCGCAGGCTTTGTGCTGCGATTCGGTAAACGCGCGGATATTCTCCAGATACTGGTTTGCTGCCTCGTCCGCCGCACGCAGTACGCCGTTGAGCTCCATGGCGGCGTCCGCCATCGTCCCTGCGCGTTCAATCACAATCTGCCGGTCGTGCAGCTTCTCCTCTGCGGATGCAAGCTCCGAGCGTAATCTCTCAATCTCCTGCGCCTGCTGTGCGGTAAGCGCCTCAAGCTGCGGGCGGGACATCTTTTTCTCCTTCGCGCTCATTTGTCGCTCCTCCTGCTCATTTTATTTATCTAATATTAACAATTTCACCTGCAATCGTCAACTGTTTTTTTCGCAATCACGCATGCGGAATAAATTGACAGGGCGATTCCTTCGTGCTATAATACGTTATGTGTATAAATGCAATTATGGGATTTTGCGGGGCAGAACATGTTTCTTCCCTGCCGGAATAAATCTAATACATGCAAGGAGATCAAAATCATGAAGATCACGAAACGTATTCTCGCGCTCGTGATGACGATGCTGATGCTCACGGGCACCTGCGCCGTCGCAGCTTCCGCAGTCGACAGTCTGCAGGCAGCGATCGACGCCGCCGCGGCAGGCAGCACCGTCACGATGTCCGCAGACACCGTCGAATCCGTTATTATCAACAAGGATCTGACGCTGGATCTGGGCGGACACGAGCTTGCCGGCGATCCCGGCTCCCCCGCCATTACGATCAATGGCGCATCCGTCACCGTGACGAACGGTCATGTGTATTCCCAGTTTGCCAAGGTTAAGAGCCTGACCATGCTGGAGACCGTCGTTGACGAAAGCCCCGCTGCCATTCGCGTCAACGGCGGCAGCGTCTCGGTTGAAGGTGTCCGCGCAGTCGGCAGCTTCACCCGCATCCCCACCACGTCCAAGTATTATCTGGCATCTGGCAGCGCCGTGGAACTGAGAGACGGCGCAACCGCGACGATCAAGCAGTCGTCCCTGTACGGCCGCTACGGCGTCAACAACAAGGTTACCAACAACCCCGCCGGCGGTTCGGTCACCATTGAAGACGCTATCCTGATCGGCTTTATGCGCGGTGTGAAGGATACCTCCAAAGAGATCGTTGCGGACGGCACCGAAAAGGTCAACGCTGCAGACCGCATTGAGGGCTTCCTCAACAAGGGCATCAAGCTCGAAGACCGTGAGCGCAAGCTCATGAAGCGTGTCTTTGCAGAGCGCGTGATGATCTACACCAAGTCCGTGCAGGACGACGCGACCGTCACGCCCTCCGAGTGCACCGGTCTTGCAACCGTGACCGCGCATGAGGACACGGCCAACATCTGGCAGAACAACACGAGCACCGACTGCTCCTACAAGTATGTGCCCGAATACGTTGTGCTCGCCGACGGCAAGTTGGTCAAGATGACCGCGGACGGCGACGCCTATACCGCGCAGATCGACAACGAGCAGGCCGACGGCATTCAGATCAAGTACCGCCTGAACTTCGACATGCAGCCCGACATCAAGAAGTATGCCACCAATTTCGACGCATACCTTGAGAATCTGTACGGCAAGGTCATCAAGACGGTCGGCGAAGTGTACGACTACGCGCTCGAAAAGTACACCAACTATACCAAGATGGTCGGCGATATCCTCTACAAGCTCGACAGCATCGGCAACGAGCAGATCGGCGGCAGATACATCGACACGATCGGTGAATATAACCGTCTGCGCAGAGCGATCCTCGATCTGGGCGGCGCGACCGTTTACAATGCGTGCTCCAAGCGTACGGTTCCGTTCGGCGACGCGCAGATGGAATACTACTACGGCGATGGCGCCGTGATGCCGGCCGACGGCATCGTCGGTACGATCGACCGCGTTGCCAAGCTCAAGGGCGAGCTGGAATCCTTCATGCCCTTCAGCGATCAGAGCAAATGGGCAGATCTGGGCTACTGGGTCTATGAGAACTACGACGATGTTATCGACATCATCGAAGAGGCGCAGGAACGTATCGAAGCGCTGCAGACGATCCTCGACGGCGATATCGAAAAAACCGCCCTGCAGATGGCGAAGCTCGAAGACAAGCGCGCTGTGCTCGACAAGGTGCAGAAGATCACGAACGACGGCAAGGCGCTTCTGGATCGCTTTATGGCCAGCAGCACCGTCAATTACGTGCTTTCCAAGGCCGACAGCCACAAGGATGAGATCAAGCCCTACATCAATAAGGCGATCTCCATCTACAACCACCACGACGTGTACTTCACGCCTTCCAAGTACATCGACGGCAACTTTGCCAAGGCATACGCAGTGTACGGAGACGCCGCGACAGAGAAAGCCACCGGTCACGATTGGGACGACGGCGTTTACACCGATCCCACCTGCACCGAAGACGGCTACACGACTTTCACCTGCAAGAACAATTCCGAGCATACGTACATCGAGCCTGACGCCAATACCGCACTGGGTCATGACTTCCCCGACACCTGGGAGCAGATCGAAGGCGACGCGCAGTATCACACCCACAAGTGCACCCGCTGTGATGCGACTGAAACCGCAGAGCATCAGTTTGATATGAACACCGTGCCCGCAACCTGCACCGAGGCCGCTTCCATCACCTACACCTGCTCCGACTGCGGATACACCTACACGGTTACAGGCGATCCCGCAACCGGCCACAGCTTCACGAATTATGTGAGCAACAACGATGCGACCTGCACCGCCGACGGCACGAAGACCGCGACCTGCGACAACGGCTGCGGCACGACCGATACGATCGCGGACGAAGGCTCTGCGCTCGGTCACAGCTTCACAAACTACGTGAGCAATGGCGATGCGACCTGCACCGCTGACGGCACGAAGACCGCGACCTGCGACAACGGCTGCGGCGCGACCGATACGATCGCCGACGAAGGCAGCGCGACCGGCCACAGCTTCACGAACTATGTGAGCAACAACGACGCCACCTGCACCGCCGACGGCACGAAGACCGCGACTTGCGACAACGGCTGCGGCACGACCGATACGATCGCTGATGAAGGCAGCGCGACCGGTCACAGCTTCACCAACTACGTGAGCAATGGCGACGCGACCTGCACCGAGGACGGCACCAAGACCGCGACTTGCGACAACGGCTGCGGCACGACCGATACGATCGCTGACGAAGGCAGCGCGAAGGGTCACTCCTTCACGAATTATGTGAGCAACAACGACGCAACCTGCACGGAGGACGGCACGAAGACCGCGACTTGCGACAACGGCTGCGGCACGACCGATACGATCGCTGATGCAAACACCAAGCTCGGCCATGAATTCGGTGCCTGGACCGACAACGGCGAGAACCACAAGCGTGAATGCGTCCGCGGCGACGCCGAGGAGACCGCAGCGCACACCTACGGTGATTGGACCGTGACCAAGCCCGCTACCGCCACGGAAGAGGGCGAGAAAGAACGCGTCTGCACGGAATGCGGCCACAAGGAAACGGAAACGATCGACAAGACCGAACCGGAAGTCCTGACGCTTTCCGCACCCGGCGTCGATCCCGCCAACAAGATCGTCGTTACGGCGCCCTATTCCAGAAGAGGCCTCGAGGCTGTCCAGTTGACCGCGTCCGAAGACGGCGTGACCTATACGACCTCCAAGCCGAAGCTGCTGACGGTTGACGAAAACGGCAAGGTGACGTTCGTGCGTCTGTGCGTATTCTGCAGAAGCGCTGTCATCACCGCAACCACGCCCGACGGCAGAACCGCGCAGGCTGAAGTCAAGATCAAACTGCGCTGGTACCACTACATTCTGTTCATCCTGTTCGGATGCCTGTGGTATTGATCCCCTGATACTTTGCCCGCACTCCTTCACGGGGTGCGGGTCTTTTTTTGCGCGTCACGGATTTCCGTGCAGCGTCAGGGTATCAGATTGCAGCAGGCTGTCCGCCATCCGCTATCTGCCATCTTCATCCATATCGTTTTCTGTGAAGAACCTTTTTGCTTATTCTCCCGCTACCATGGTCACACGCTGACTTTTTTCCCTGAAACAGGCAAATAACTCTTGAAAACTCTTCAGCAATCCTTTATACTATAAGGTCAGAAAGGGGTTGTTTACCATGGAAAAGACAAGTGAGCTTGCCCGCCTTGCGGAAGTGATTGCACAGTACCGCGACACGCCGGGCAGTCTCATCACCGTTTTGCAGAAAGCACAGGGTATTTACGGCTATCTGCCGCAGGATGTTTTAGAGCATATCGCAAAAGAACTGGTGATCCCGACGGCGCGTGTTTTCGGTGTTGCAACATTTTACACGCAGTTCCGTTTTCAGCCGGTAGGCAAATATTTTATCGAGCTGTGCAAAGGTACGGCTTGTCACGTCAACGGCGCCGATACAATCGAGCGCACGATCCGTGAAGAGCTGGGCATTTCGGACGGCGAAACGACGGCGGACGGCCTGTTCTCGCTCAAGTGCGTTGCCTGTCTCGGCTGCTGTTCGCTCTCGCCCGTCATGATGCTCAACGGCGAGACGTACGGCTCTCTCACGCCCGCCAAGGTGCGGAAGATTATCTCCGAAAAGCGAAAGGAGGCCGGGAGCAATGCTTGAAATCAAAGTCGGACAAGGCTCATGCGGCATTTCTGCCGGCGCGGCAAAGGTATACGACGCGCTGCAAGCCGCACTTGACGCAGATGTAAAACTTTCTGTGACCGGCTGCATCGGCATGTGTTTCCTCGAGCCGATTGTCGACATCTATGACGACGGCAAGCTCACGCGTCTGGTGCGCGTGCAGCCCAAAGACGCGCAGGCGATCGCACAGTATCTGCAAACGGGTGACGAAGCAAGTGTCGCCTCTCTGAAAATTTCCGCCGAGGACAGCGCGTTTCTCGACAAGCAGACGCGCATCGCGCTGCGCAACTGCGGCCTGATCGACCCTGAAAACTTAGACGACGCCGTGGCGCATCAGGGATACGCCGCGCTGCGGAAGGCTGTCACCGAAATGACGCCGGAAGAAGTCATTGAAGAAATCAAAATATCCGGTCTCGCGGGACGCGGCGGCGCAGGCTTCCCGACCTGGTTCAAATGGAACGCCGCCCGCCAGAGCACCGGTTCTCCCAAATATTTGATCTGCAACGCTGACGAGGGCGACCCCGGCGCGTTCATGGACAGAGCTGTCATCGAAGGCGATCCGCACGCGCTGATCGAGGGCATGCTGATCGGCGCATACGCCATCGGCGCGGCCGAAGCGATCGTCTACGTGCGTGCGGAGTATCCGCTCGCGATCAAACGTCTTGAAAAAGCCATTGCCGACGCATCGGCAGCGGGCTACATCGGCGAGCATATTTTCGGTTCGGACTTTTCGTGCGGGTTCCGCATCAAGGCGGGCGCGGGCGCTTTCGTCTGCGGCGAGGAAACGGCGCTGATCGAATCGCTTGAGGGACAGCGCGGCATGCCCCGTCTCAAGCCCCCGTTCCCGGCGCAGTCCGGCTACTGGCACAAGCCCTCCAACATCAACAATGTGGAAACTTTCGCCAACGTCGCATGGATTCTCAACAACGGCGGCGAGGCATTTGCCGCCATGGGCACCGAGGGCAGCAAGGGCACCAAGGGCACCAAGGTCTTTGCGCTGACGGGCAAAATCAAACGCGGCGGTCTTGTCGAAATTCCGATGGGCAAAACCCTGCGCGACGTCGTGTTCGACATCGGCGGCGGTATGCGCGGCGAGCGCAATTTCAAGGGCGTGCAGCTCGGCGGTCCGTCCGGCGGATGCGTTCCGCTTGCGGGGATCGACACGATCATCGACTACAAGGCGCTGTCCGCCACCGGCGCGATTATGGGCTCCGGCGGTATGGTCATCATGGACGAGGATACCTGCATGGTGCAGATGGCGAAATTCTTCCTTGATTTTACGGCCAAGGAGTCATGCGGCAAGTGTGTCGCGTGCCGCATCGGCACCAAACGCCTGCTGGAAATCCTGACGCGCATCTGCGACGGCGAGGGCAGAGAAGGCGACATCGAGCTGCTCGAAGAATTGTGCAGCCGCATCAAGGAAAACGCGCTGTGCGGTCTCGGCCAGACGGCGCCGAACCCCGTGCTGACGACGATCCGCTATTTCCGCGACGAGTACGAGGCGCATATCCGCGACAAGCGTTGTCCCGCGGGTGAATGCACGGCGCTTGTGCGCTACAGCATCGACGCGGACAAGTGCCGCGGCTGTTCGCTGTGCAGCCGCAAGTGTCCTGTAAACGCCATCAGCGGCGAGATCGGCAAGCCTTTCTCCATTGACAGCGACGCGTGCATCCGCTGCGGACAGTGCGCTGCCGTCTGTAAGTTCGGCGCAGTGCGGAAAGGTTGAGGTGACGAAGATGATTTTACTGAACGGAAAAGAAGTCGCTTTTGTGCCCGGTCAGACGCTTTTGGAACTGGCGCAGGCAAATGGTATAGATATCCCCACGCTCTGCCACGATGCACGCATAGAACCGTACGGCGCGTGCGGTCTGTGCGTGTGCGAGGTCAGGATGGGACAAGGTCCGGCAAAGCTCATGCGCGCCTGCGCGACGAAAGTCGCCGACGGCATGACGGTCGAAACGCATTCCGAACGCGTGATGCGTTCGCGCAAATTTGTGCTGGAAATGCTGCTGAGCGACCACACGGGCGACTGCATCGCGCCTTGCTCGCTCGCGTGCCCCGGCGGTACGGACTGCCAGAAATACGCGGCGCTGATCGCGCGCGGCGAATACCACAAGGCAGCCGAAACAATGAAGGACGTTATCCCGATCCCGGCGTCTATCGGCCGCATCTGTCCGCATCCGTGCGAAAAGAAGTGCCGCCGCGCGCTGGTCGAGGAACCCGTTTCGCTCGCCGCGCTCAAGGCGTTCGGCGCGGACATGGATCTGCTGGAAAACACGTTTGTACCCGACTGCAAACCGGCTACCGGCAAGCGCGTCGCCGTGATCGGCGGCGGCCCCGGCGGCCTTACGGCGGCGTATCACCTGCGCCGCATGGGGCATGAGGTACACATTTTTGATAAAATGCCCAAGCTCGGCGGTATGCTGCGCTACGGCATTCCGGAATACAGACTGCCCAAAGCAGTGCTGGACAAAGAGATTGCGCTGATGGAAAACATCGGCGTGCAGATGCACCCGAACACCATGCTCGGCAGGGATGTAACGCTCGACGGACTGCGCGCGGATTTTGACGCGCTCGTCGTGGCGACCGGCGCATGGGTCAGCAGCAAAATGCACGTGGCGGGCGAAGACCTCGCCGGCGTGTTCGGCGGGATCGACTTCCTGCGTGAAACGGCGCTCGGCAATCCGCCTGCCATCGGCAAAACCGTCGCGGTCTGCGGCGGCGGCAATACGGCCATGGACGCGTGCCGCACGGCTGTGCGTCTGGGCGCAGAAACGGTCTACGTCATCTACCGCCGCACGCGCGATGAAATGCCCGCCGAACAGGCGGAAATCGAAGAAGCGATCGAAGAGGGCGTGCAGTTCAGATTCCTCACGAATCCGGACGAAATCTGCGGCGACGGCAAAGTGGAATCCATCCGCCTGCAGTGCATGCAGCTCGGCGCGCCGGATGCGTCCGGCCGCAGACGGCCGGAGCCGATCGAGGGCAAGTTTGAGACGCTTGCCGTCGATTCCGTCATCATGGCCATCGGCCAGAAAACCGACTTTGCCGGACTGGAAACGCTCGAAGCGACGACCCGCGGCACTGTCGCGGCCGATACGGCCACATTCAGAACAAATCTGGACGGCGTCTTTGCCGTCGGCGACGTGACAAACAAGGGCGCAGACATCGCCATCTCCGCCATCGGCGAAGCGCGCAAGGCGGCGGACGTGATCGACGCGTATCTGCACGGTGCGCAGATTGCGTATGAAAAGCCGTTCGTCTGTGAAAAAGAAGTAACGGCGGCAGACCTTGCCGGCCGCGAAAAGGCGCCGCGCGCGAAAATGCCGGTGCTGCCTGCCGACGAGCGCAAGCAAACGTTCACCGAAATGGCGCTCGGCTTCGATGAAGAAACCGCGCGCAAAGAGGCGTCTCGCTGTCTGGAATGCGGGTGCCTGGATTACGCGCAGTGCCGGCTGATCCGCTATGCGCGCGAATACGAAGCAGACCCCGCGCCGTACGCCGGTGAAAAAGCCGCGCGGCAGAAGGACGACAGTCACGCCGTGATTCTGCGCGACGGCAACAAATGCATTCTGTGCGGTCTGTGTGTGCGCGCGTGCGACCAGCTCGAAAAGCTGGACGCAATCGGTCTGATCGGCCGCGGCTTTACGACCGAGGTCGGCGCCGAATTCCGTCTGCCGCTGGCAAGCAGCATCTGCAACGGCTGCGGCAAGTGCGTCGAGGTCTGTCCGACCGGTGCGCTGTACCGGAAAACGGAAGGCCAAAAGAATGTGGCAGTGGACAAAGCGTAAACCGTTTCATACAAAATAACAAAAGAGGAGGGACAGAGCATGCGCCGATTCACCGCTGTGCTGCTTTGCGCCCTTTTACTGTTTTCCGGTGCGGCGATCCCTGCCGCAGCAGAGGATGCCTATGCGTATCCGGCGCCGGAAGTGCTGGAGATTGATCTGTTCATCCACCCGTATCACTACCTGCAGATGATCTCGACGTCAGAAAAGAAAAAGCATCCGGCGCTCGTCAGCATCGACGGCGACGATATGCGCAGGATCGGTGTGCAGATCCGCGGCTCGAGCTCGCTGCGTGTCGGCATGATGACGCCGCAAAGGCGTTTGCCGCTGGAGCTTTGCTTCGATTGGGCGGATGCAAACGGCTCGTTCTGCGGCAACCCGTCTCTCAAACTGATCAACAGCTATACCCCGGCTCGGCTGATGACGCAGATCATTGCCATGCAGGCGTTTGCCTTCCTCGGTATTGACGCGCCGACGCTGCGGCCGGCGTTTATCCGCATCAACGATGTGGACTTTGGTCTTTATCTTGCTGTGGAAGACGTGAACGACGAATTCACACAGCAGCATTTCGGCGGCGGTTCACTGTTCAGACCTTACGACAACTCAAAAGATACCGCGCCGCCGCTGCATGCGGGCGGAAAGGATTATTATGTCAAATCCGACCCGGAACAGGTTGACCTGTATGCGCTGCTGGATCTGCTTGGTCAGGCTGCACAGATCGGACAGTGCACGGATATTGACCGTCTGCTGCGTTTCTTTGCTTGCGAAGCCTTCCTGTTCAACACGGATGGCCTGACGTTCGGTCACGATAATTATTACCTGTGTGTGCACAACGGAGAGCTGACGTTTGTCCCGTGGGACGAGGACAACGTTTTCAATGTGTTCTCGGAACCGGACAGTCTGTCTTCTTTTGAGGCGGGCGGCGACATGCTTTTTCATGCGTTGATGCAGCAGGACTGCAACCGGATGCGGTATCGCGCCATCGTTCGGGAGCTGAACGATACATTCCTGAATCCGGACACTTTCCTGCCGTGGCTTGAAGGATATATCTGTGCGCTGGAGCCTTACTGGAACCGGGATCGAACGACGCTGATGCCGTCCGAGCATTATGCTGCCGACCTGACAGAAGGAAACTGCCTGTTTAACGCGGTATACGGCAATCTGTCACAGACGTTCCTCGAATACCATTCGCAGCTTGCCGCACAGCTTGCGGACGATACGGTTGTCTTTTTTGTGCCGGAAGGCATGACGACGCAAACAGATCAGGTATTCTCTCCGGACACAGGAGACGGCGCGATCATTCTGGATATCTGCAGCCGCTACTGGAAGCTGCGCCGCCAGTTTTACATGCAGGAACACGGCCATGCCGTGTGGCTGTGCGGCACGGTTTTTGCCGCCGTGTTCGGGATGGTTCTCCTGTCCGTTTTCGTTCCGAAACGAAGGAGCGCGCGCGGCAAATACGGCAGGAGAAAAGAAGAATAAGCACAACACAAAGAAAGGGGCGAAAGATCATGCAGCGCACAATTGCAGTATTGCTTTGCGCCCTCTTTCTGTTTTCCGGTGCGGTGTTCCCTGCAGCCGCAGCAGACGACGCTTATACCTATCCGGAACCGGAGGTGCTGGAAATTGATCTATATATCCAGCCCTATCACTATCTGGAAATGATTTCCGGCACAGATGAGAATAAGCACCCGGCAATCGTTTGCATCAACGGCGGTGAAACACAGGAAATCGGCATACAGGTTCGCGGGGACAGTTCCCTGCGTGAGGGACTGGAAACACCCGGAAAGCGCATACCTTTTGAGCTTTGCTTTGATTATGCCGACGCAAGCGGAAACTTTCGCGGCAATCCGTCCCTCAAGCTCATAAACTGCCAAACGCCGGCGCGGCTTTTGATCCAGTATATCGCCATGCTTTCTTATGCGTTTTCAGGTGTTCCCACGCCGCGTATAACACCCGCCTTTATCCGGATCAATGACACGGATTTCGGATTGTATCTGGCGGTCGAGGATCTGAATGAGGCGTTTGTTCAGGATCGCTTCGCAGGCGCATCGCTCTACCGCCCGCTCAACAAGGAGGACAACCCTGAGCGAACAGTGTTGTTTGAAGGCGCCGAGATGCTGATTAAAGCAGATTACGGCAACGAAACCATACTGCGCTTCGCCGAAGGGCGCAGACGCGGAGAAAACGTCGAGTGCTATCTGGACGTCGATGAAATTCTGCGTTTTTTCGCGTGTGAAACATTTCTGGACAATGCAGACGGTTTTCTGTCGCGCTCCCGCAACTTTTATCTCGCCGAAAACAACGGCAAGCTGTCTCTGCTGCCGTGGGACACGGACTACGTTTTTGAAACGCTTTCCAAGGGCGGAGAATGGTCAGAGTTTGCGCAGTATGATGCGCCGCTTTTCCGATACCTGACAGCGGATGAAACGAACCGTCTGCGGTACCGTGAATATCTGCGGCAGCTAAACGATGTGTTTTTGAATCCGGAGACGTTTTTGCCCTGGCTCGAAAGCTGCATTCGCACGGTATCGCCGTACTTTCAGCGCGACATGACCATAGATTTGCGTTCGCAGGATGTATACGCCGATCTGACTTCGGGATCGGAAGTATACAACACGCATTCCGGCAACCTGATATTGACGTTTGAGGTCTATCACAAAATCATGCGCAGGCTGCTTGCCGGCGACACAGCGTCGTTTACCAATTTAAAAGAAGATGCGATCGCGTCTGTAAAAGTGAAAAAAGCCCGCCAAAAAACACATGTTTCGCAGCCGGATCAGTCGGTGATCGCGCGGATCTGCCAGCATTACTGGTCTTTGCGCCGACAGGTGTTTGAGCGGGAATACGGATCGCAGTTGCTGTTGTGCTGCGGTTTCTTCGGTTTGGTGTTCTGCGTTGCGGTCTGCAGCGTACACAGACACGCGGGTCGTAAGGGAAAGCACGTGCCGCACAAATAGGGACTGGCGGAGAACAGGCGATCGTTCAAAGCTGCGCAAATGATCGACAAACGCTGCACAGGCACCTTGCAAAACCCGCCGATTCTTTCGGCCTTGCGGCAGACGGTGTGCCGGTGACTGCGCAGACATTATAAAAAGGGGGCATGGCATGAATCCAATCACGTACCGCCGCGAACTGAAATACCGCGTTTCACGTGCCGACCGCACGCTGCTGCTGTGCCGGCTTGGGAAAGTGCTGCGGCCGGATGTGCACGGCAATAACGGCGTTTATACCGTGCGAACGCTGTATTTCGATTCGCTGTACGACGACGCGCTGCGGGACAGTCTGGAGAGCGAGGCGGAAAAGACGAAGTTTCGCTTGCGGATGTATGACTTTGACGAAGGGTTCCTGCGGCTCGAAAAAAAGGTCAAGCAGGGCGGCGGCGGATATAAGATCGGCGCATTGCTCACGCGTGCGGAATGCGAAAGGCTTCTTTGCGGCGGCTATGCGTTTCTGCAAAACAAGGACGACGCGTTTCTGCGGGAATGCTTTGCCCGTTCCGAGAGCGGCGGTATGCGTCCGGTCTGCGTTGTGCAGTACAGTCGCGCGGCATTTACCTGTCCGGACGGCGATGTGCGCATCACGATCGACAGCGACATCCGCACAAGCCGGTTTGTAAACCGCTTCTTTGATCCGAAACTCGGCGGCGCGCCCGTCACGGCAGCGGATCAGTGCGTGCTCGAAATCAAATACAGCCGCTTTTTGCCGGACTATATTCCGCACCTTGTCGGCATCGGCGATCGGGAACTGACTGCCTCATCCAAATATGCGCTTGGCAGACAATATTATTGAGGAGGAACCGCAATGATGATTCATCAAGTACTGGCCGTAAACTTTTCCGACGTATTCAAATCGGGGTTTCTGGAGAGCTTTGCCGGCTTTTCGCTCCGGGACAGCCTGATTGCACTTGGTGCGAGTTTTCTGATCGGATTGTTCATCTTCTTCATCTATGCAAAATCATTCTCCGGCGTGGTGTACTCCGCGTCGTTCAACGCCTCGCTCGTGCTCATGACCATGATTACCGCGCTGGTTATCCTCGGCGTCACATCCAACGTGGTGCTGTCCTTGGGTATGGTCGGCGCATTGTCCATCGTTCGTTTCCGTTCGGCGATCAAGGAACCGATCGACATCGTGTTCATCTTCTGGGCAATCTGCGAGGGCATTCTCTGCGGTGCTGGTCTTTTGCCGCTGGCGCTGCTCGGCGCGCCGGTGATCGGGGGACTGCTGCTGCTGTTTGCGCTGCGCAAGGACGCCGCTGACCCTTATTTGCTGATTGTCCGCTTTGACGACCCGAAGGCGGAAAACCGGATCTATGAGATCGTCAAAAAATCCGTGCGGCGCTACCGTATGAAATCGACGTCTGTCGTCAGCGGTGAAACAGAATTGATTCTTGAGGTACGGCTCGGCCGGGAAGACAAGAACTTTGTGCACGGTCTTTCCGACATGGTCGGCGTATCATATGCGTCGCTGGTCAGCTACAACGGCAATTTCTCCGCATGACGCATACCTGACAGCCTGTACAAAAGCGCGGTCTGCCTGCCGGCAACTCCGCGCTTTTCTTTATCCTCTCTGAAATAATTTTTAAAACTTATTGACTTTTTGGCGTATTCGCTCTATATTTGTATTGCTACACTGGAATTAGTCTAGGGTAATAGTCTGGCCGGCCAACGTCGCCGTGTGAAGGGGAGGAGCATAATTGGAAAATAACCGTATCATTGATCTTCAGAACATTTCAATCGCCTTAGGAGGGGAGCAGATCCTCAAGGATCTGAATTTGTATATCAATGACAAGGAGTTCATGACGCTTCTGGGTCCGTCCGGCTGCGGCAAAACCACGACGCTGCGGATCATTGCGGGATTCCTTGCGCCCGATACGGGCAAGGTTATTTTCTCCGGCAAGGATGTGACAAACATCCCGCCGCACAAGCGGCAGGTCAATACCATCTTTCAGCGCTATGCGCTGTTTCCGCACCTGAACGTTTACGAAAACATTGCATTCGGTCTGCGTGTGCAAAAGTGCAGGGAAGCCGAGATCCGCCAGACCGTCACAGAGATGCTCTCGCTGGTCAATCTCAAGGGCTTTGAAAAGCGCAACATCCAGTCGCTCTCCGGCGGACAGCAGCAGCGTGTCGCCATTGCGCGCGCGCTGGCGGTAAAGCCCCGTGTACTGCTGCTGGACGAGCCTTTAGGCGCGCTCGATCTGAAGCTGCGCAAGGACATGCAGGTCGAGCTGAAAAATATCCAGCAGCGTCTGGGCATCACGTTTGTGTACGTGACGCACGACCAGGAGGAAGCGCTCTCGATGTCCGACACAATCGTCGTCATGGACGGCGGCGTGATCCAGCAGGTCGGTACCCCGATTGATATTTATAATGAGCCGAAAAACGCGTTTGTCGCGGACTTCATCGGCGAGAGCAATATCCTTGACGGCATTATGCGCGACGATCTGGTCGCGGAGTTTGCCGGTCACCGTTTCGAGTGTCTGGACAAGGGCTTCCAGAAAAATGAGCCGGTCGACGTCGTAATCCGTCCCGAGGACGTGGACGTGGTCGAGCCGGACAGGGGCATGATCTGCGGCGACGTGACCAGCGTCACGTTCAAGGGCGTGCACTTTGAAATCATCGTGGACGTGGACGGCTTTAAGTGGATGATCCAGACGACCGACTATGTTGCGCCCGGCGCACACATCGGCATCTTCATCGAGCCGGACGCGATCCATATCATGAAAAAATCCAGGTATTCCGGTCTGTACGGCGACTACAGTACGTTCAGCGACGAGATCGAAATGCTCTCCGATGTCAACTACGAAAAGGAGGGCGATGAGGATGAATCGTAAGTCCCTGACCAAAACGCTCGTCACCACGCCCTACACGATCTGGATGATTATTTTCGTCGTGGTGCCGATTGCGCTGGTCGTTTACTATGCGCTCACGGACGCCGACGGGCATTTCACGACCGAAAATATTTTCGCCATCGTCGACTACGGCAAAACATTTGCCGTCTCGCTGGAGCTGGCGCTGATCTCCACGGCAATCTGTCTGCTGCTGGCATATCCGCTGGCCTATACGATCTCACGCATGCATACGCGCCGGCAGAGCACGATGATTATGCTCGTGATGCTGCCGATGTGGATGAATTTCCTGATCCGCACCTATGCGTGGATGACCATTCTCGAAAACAACGGCTTGATCAACCGTTTCGTGCGCATGCTCGGCGGCGAAGGCTTCCGCATGATTAACACCAACGGCGCAGTCGTGCTCGGCATGGTATACAACTTTCTGCCGTACATGATCCTGCCGATCTATACGGTGCTGACCAAGATTGAGCAAAGTACAATCGAGGCGGCGCAGGATCTGGGCGCGAACCGTGTGCAGGTATTTCGCCGCATTCTGTTCCCCATGAGCGTGCCGGGCATCATATCCGGCGTCACAATGGTTTTCGTCCCTGCGGTGAGCACGTTTGTCATTTCCAAGCTTCTCGGCGGCGGCAAGACGTTCCTGATCGGCGACATCATCGAAAACTACTTTCTCGGCAATACCGGCACGGTCAACTACAATATCGGCGCCTCGCTCTCGCTGGTGCTGATGCTGCTGATTCTGATCTCCATGGCGATCATGAATCACTTCGACAAGGATGAAAGTGCGGGAGGGATGCTGTGATGAAAGTGTTCTCCCGGATCTATAACTTTCTGGTGTTCGGCTTTCTGTATGCGCCGATCCTTGTGATGATCGTCTATTCGTTCAACGCGACCAAGAGCCGCACGCAGTTCGGCGGCTTCTCGCTGCGGTGGTATGCCGAGCTGTTTCACGACCAGGTCATCCTCAAGAGCCTGTATATCTCACTGGCCGTCGCGCTCCTGTCAGCGATCGTCGCCACGCTCATCGGTACGCTCGCGAGTGTCGGCATCCACGCCATGCGCGGCATGAAGCGGCGCGCATATCTGGCGGTCAACAACATTCCCGTGACCAACCCCGACATCGTGACGGCGATTTCGATGATGATTCTGTTTGTTTTTTTCGTCACACGCATGAACGGCATGGAAATGGGATTCGGTACGCTGCTGATTTCGCACATCACGTTCAATATCCCCTATGTGGTGCTGTCTGTGCTGCCGAAGCTGCGGGGTCTGAACGAAAACATTTTTGAGGCGGCGCAGGATCTGGGCTGCCCGCCCGTCAAGGCGTTTCTCAAGGTCGTGATTCCGCAGATTTCGCAGGGAATCGTGACCGGCTTTATCATGGCGTTCACGCTCTCACTGGATGATTTCGTCATCAGCTATTTCAACTCCGGCGCCACGGCGCAGACGCTGCCCGTGACGATCTACTCCATGACGAAGCGTCCCTATTCGCCCAAGATCAACGCGCTGTCCACACTGCTGTTTCTGGCCGTGATGATCTTGCTGCTGGTTGTCAATCTCCGCAAAAGCGGTGAGGATAAAAAGGAGGCAAAGCATTGAAAAAGAAAGTACTGTCTGTCATTCTCGCACTGTGTATCGCATGCGGCGTACTGTCCCTGGCGGGCTGCGGCGGCAATGCCGACCGCGTAACGCTGAACGTGTACAACTGGGGCGAATACATCGACCTGTCCGTTCTGCCGGAATTTGAAAAAGAAACCGGCATCAAGGTCAACTATACGACCTATGCCAGCAACGAGGAAATGTACGCCAAGGTGTCGTCCGGCGCCGCGTCGTACGACGTCGTTATCCCGTCCGACTATATGATCGCCAAGCTCATCGAAGAAGATATGCTCGCAGAGCTCGACTTTTCCAACATCCCGAACTATCAATACATCGGCGAGGATTACAGGGGTCTGCAGTATGATCCCGAAAACAAATTCTCCGTACCGTATTCCTGGGGCACTACGGTCATTATGTATAACAAGACCGTGGTCGATCCCGCAGATGTCGCCGACAAGAGCGTGGATCTGATGTGGAATGAAAAGTACAAGGATCAGATTCTGATGTTCGACAACCCGCGCGACGCGTTTGCGCTGGCGCTCTCGAAGCTCGGCTATTCTTTCAACTCCACGAATCCCGACGAGTGGGAGCAGGCGGCGGAATTACTGCGTCAGCAGAAGCCGCTCGTGCAGAGCTACGTCATGGATCAGATCTTTGACAAGATGGAAGCCGGCGAAGCCGCCATTGCCGCCTATTACGCAGGCGACGCGCTCATCATCCAGGAAGAAAACCCCGATGTGGATTACTTTATTCCCAAAGAGGGCGCCAATATGTTTGTGGACGCGATGTGCGTGATGAAGAACACGCAGCATAAGGCGGAAGCCGAAGCGTTCATCAACTTCATGCTCAAGACGGACGTCGCGGTCAAGACTGCGGAAGTGATCGGCTACGCCACGCCGCACACGGCGGCCAAGGCCGAGCTCGACCCTGAAATCACGGGCAACCCCGTCGTCTATCCGGATGCGGCCATTCTCGAAAACACCGAGGTATTCCTCAACCTCACGCCCGAAATCGGCAAGCTGCAGAGCGAGCTGTGGACGGACATCAAGAAGGACTGAGTCTGAACGAAATTGCGGCGCTATGGAGCGAAAGCAGGGATAACGAAGTTAGATTTTAGATAGTAGATATTAGAAAAGGGCGGGGCAAAGCCCCGCACCTCCTTTATAAAACGGGTACGGGCAAAGCCCGTCCGATTCTACAATCTACGATCTAATATCTACTATCTTTCGCACAGTATTTCTTGCGCCCCGACAACGTGAATAAGCCCGCTGCGGCAAAAGCTGCGGCGGGTTTTTAAAAGGGTGAGCCTATGAATATTCAGATTTACGGAACCAAAAAATGCTTCGATACAAAAAAGGCGGAGCGCTATTTCAAGGAGCGGCGCATTCCGTTTCAGCGCATTGATCTGCTGGACAAGGGCATGAGCCGGGGAGAGCTGCAAAACGTCTGCCGCGCTGTCGGCGGACTGCAGAATCTGCTCGACGAAAACTGCCGCGATCAGGACACGCTCTCACTGGTGCGATACCTGACAGACGACGCAAAGCTTGACAAGGTGCTCGAAAACCAGCAGCTTCTGCGCACCCCAGTCGTGCGCAACGGCAAACAGGCCACGGTCGGTTATGCACCGGACGTGTGGAAAACGTGGGAATAAAATCATTCAGCTCGTTCAGCGAAACAATTCCTGTATCGTTTCCTGAACGACTTTTTCTTTGTCAAAAACATTCTGCATATGCTCACGCCCGCGCAGACCCATTTTCGCGCGATCCGACGGCGTCATTTTGACCATTCTGTACATGGCCTCGTACAAGCTGTCCGCATTGCGGATCTCGCAGAGCAGGCCGCTTTCTCCGTTCAGCACCGCTTCCCGGCAGCCGGCAATGTCGCTGGTGATGACCGGCCGTCCGCTTGCCGCACATTCCAGATTGGTGTTCGCCATGCCCTCATGGTAACTCGGCAGCACGAAACAGTCGCACGCCTGAATAAAGGGACGCACATCCGCCTGGTAGCCGTGATACCGCAGCCAGCCTTCGCTTTCACACTTTTGCAGCTGCTGCTGATAATCATCCTCAAAGGGGCCTACGACGTCCAGCACACACGGCAGCTTGTCCTGCTGCACCAGCCGGCGCATTGCCGTGAACAGCTCGTCTATACCCTTCTCGCGCATCACACGGCCGATAAACAGAAAGCGCACAGTGTCATGCGGTGAGAAAACAGAGACGTTGTAGTCCGTGAGATTGACGCCCGCGCCATGCAGCACATGTGTCTTCTCGCGCTTGCAGATGCCGAACGACAGAAACGTGTCGCGATTCTCTGTATTTTCAAAAAATATGACCCGCGCTTTTTTCAGCGCGAACGAATACAGGCGCGTCACCAGTGTGCGCAGCGGTCCGTGCGTTTCAAACGCGGTGCCCAATCCGGTGATGTTCGCCGCATACGGGATTCCCGACAGACGCGCGGCGATGCCGCCGTAAATATTCGGTTTGATGGTGTATGTGATCACAAGGTCCGGCCGGAGCTCCCGCAGCATTGCGCGGTACCGGCGCAGCAGCCGGAGATCCGTCTTCGGATTGATGCCGCGGCGGTCGATCGGCGTGGGAATGAACGTACAGCCCATCTGCTCGAGTGGACGAACCATGTCTCCGTCCGGCAGCGAGATAAAAACCTCGTGCTGCTTCGCAAGCAGAGCGCCGATGAGCTCCTTGCGAAACTTATACAAACCTATATCAAAATTTGCCAGGATCAATATGCGCATGTTCCAGCACCTTCTGCCGTTTCAATTCTCCTGAAATACATCCGTGGTATAGACTGTCCCGCCGGGACGATAGTCGCAGTCGATATATTTGTGCGCCCAGGCGGTGTCGTGTGCGCAGGTATCTGCGCCGATCCGATCCGCATAGTACAGATCGTCCGCCATTTCCAGCAGAACGTCGCGCAGCTCTAAATCGGTTTTCCACTTCGTGTCTATGGTGTCGAAGCCGATCAGCGCGCCGAGGATGTTGCCCGTTACCGCGCCGGTGGAATCGCTGTCGCCCCGATGATTGACCGCTGCGATAATCCCTGCCGAGAAATCGTTTTCGTAGCGCAGCGCGCAGTAAATCGCAATGGCCAATGTCTCCTCACCGACCCACCCTTCGCCGAGTCGGTGGATATTGTCCAAATCGCTGTCGTTGTTTTCCGACAGCTCGATTGCACGATCCATAATGGCGGTCAGCGCACCGAGGTTTTCGTCTCCTGCAAAAATATGCGCCGCCGTATCCCGCGCATCCTGCACGATCTGCCGCAGTGTCTGACCGTCTGGCGCATACACGATACGCCGCACGATGTGCACCAGTACAGCGGCGGGCATATATCCCAGAGAATGCCCGTGCGTGATCGCAGCAAACGCAGCGGCATTCCGGTCTACCTGCTCGATGTCCGTATCGGTATGGACAAGTCCCATCGGCGCGACGCGCATCACGCCGCCGCAGCCCTTGCTGTGGTTCGTTGCTGCTGAACCGTCGCCGCAGGTCGCCTGCAGCGCTGACATACATGTTGTGCCGGGCGCGCGTCTGCTGTACAGTTGCGGAACATGCATCAGCCAGGAAACGCGCTTGCCGTCTGTCTCGCGCAGACGGTCTTCGGAAAAGCGCTGCATCTGTGTGCGCAGCCAGTCCTGATACGCCTTTGCGACATAGAACTCCGGCCGGCGCGCATCTTTGTGCACAGCGGCACGGGTCAGCGCGTACAGAATACCGTTTGCGGTAAACAAAGTCATCTGTGTATCGTCGGAGATCTGCGCCATGCCGTCCGGACCGATTTCATACGACCGGATTCCGCCCGCGCCGAACCGGTGAAAGATTTCCGACTCCTGCCGGAATTCCACCGCATAACCGAGCGCATCGCCGATCGCGCCGCCGAGAAGACTGCCGCGGATCGCATCCTGCATCTTTGTGTATGGCATATAGCTCTCCCCCCGTTTCATCTGTTTACAATGTATTTTTTACTATTTTATCACTTTTCGGCAAAGAAATCAAGCAATCCGTGTTGCCTTTGCGGGACGGCAGGCGGCGCTGCTTGCTTTTCCGCTTTTCCGATGGTATAATAAAAAATACTGTGACGAAAAGATCTCTTTTATGATACATGAATCACTGTGAAAATGAGGCGATGCGCAATGACAGATAAATACCGGAACGCGGCGGCAAATCCGTCAGGGTTTGTTTTGCTGTCGGACTATGTTCCCGGAATTGTGCAGGAGATCCGCTATCATTCCACCTTCAATTTTATCGGCGACAGGATCGACGGCTACGAGGAACCGGTGGCGCTGCTGACAAAAGAGGCGGCAAGAGCGCTCAAGGCCGTTGCGGGCGAGGTCAATGTGCAGGGGTATCGGCTGAAGATTTTCGACGCCTATCGTCCGGCCTGTGCCGTGCGGCATTTCGTTCTCTGGGGCATCGAGGATCTGGACCTGCGCATGAAGCCGTTTTTTTATCCCGATCTTGAAAAACAGGAGCTGTTCATGCGCGGCTACATCGCAAAGCAGTCCTCGCACAGCCGGGGAAGCGCAGTCGACCTCACACTGCTCGATATGCGCACCGGCAAAGAGGTGGATATGGGCAGTCCGTTCGATTTGTTCAGCGAAATATCTCACCCGGATTCGGACAAGGTGACCGACGAACAGCATGAAAACCGGATGATTCTGCAAAAAGCCATGGTGCGAAACGGTTTTCTGCCGCTCGACTGTGAGTGGTGGCATTTTATGCTCGGAGACGAACCGTATCCGAACACCTATTTTGAGTTTCCCGTATCTTCGGAATACCTGAAAAAATAACTTTTACAAAACCATTTTTGAACAGGGAGGAAAAAGTACATGACAGGCATTGTCGACGTCGGCGGCGGTATGCGCGGCGTATATACAAGCGGCGTGTATGATTATCTGCTCGACCATTCCGTGGATATCGGGTACTGCCTGGGCGTTTCGGCGGGCAGCGCGAATCTGATCACATACGTTGCGGGACAACGCGGCCGTCTCAAACGGTTTTATCTGGAGTATGCTTTTGAAAAGGAATACATGAGCCTTGGGAACTACTTCAAAAAAGGCATGCTCTTCGATCTCGATTACATCTATTCCGGTATCACGAACAGCACGGGAAAAGACCCGCTTGATTATGCAGCGATCCGACGTTCGGACAAACGCTTTTTGGCGCAGACGACGGATGCGGAAAACGGGACGGCGCGTTATTACTCGAAAGAAGACTTCGGTTTTGACGATTTCACATTGTTAAAGGCAAGCTGTGCGCTGCCGGTCGCCTGCCGCAAGCCGATCCGTTTCAAGGGCAAGCTGCACTTTGACGGCGGCATCGCAGACCCGATCCCCTTTCAAAAAGCGTTCGACGACGGCTGCGACAGAGTGATTGTGTGTCTGACGTTGCCGGTCGAGCATCAGAAATCGACGGCGCCGGGTTGGGCAGTGCGCCCGGTTATGCGCGCCTATCCGCATATTGGCGAACTGATGATCCGCAATGCGGCGTTGTATAATCGAAAGGTTGCAAAACTGCGGGAGCTGGAAAAAAGGGGAAAGGCGCTGATTCTGTACCCCAAAGAACGCTTCGGCATCAAGACTGCAACCAGAGAAACCGACGGCCTGACGAAGCTGTACAATCTCGGCTATGCGGACGCGCAAAAAATAGAACGCTTCCTCGCATCGGATAGCGGTGCGGTGTGACGTCCGGAACCGCCGGACTGATTCTGTTCAACTGTTTCATGCTTTGCTTACGGGGGACTCAGCCGCCCCTGCATCGTCCCGCAGCTTTCTGTAAGAAGCCGTGTCCTTTGCCGTGACCGAAGAACGGTTACATTACGGACTTTCCGCTGCCCTGTCGATTTCGCAAATGACTTCATTTTGTTTTGGTTAAACCCTGAGAAACCAGAGCGGCTGCTGGTCGTCTGTCCAACGCGTTTCTTTTCTGCCTTACCACTTCACGCTGACTTTCAGACCGTCGGTCGAATAAGTCACGTCGTGCCACAGGTTCCGCTCCAGCGCGCCGCAGAACGCTTGCAGCATTTCCTCGTCTTTCATTTCAACGGTGAACGTCAGCGTCAGCTCTTCGGCTTCGCAGGGATTACGCATCAGCTTGAAGCCGTTTGCCCACCAGTGCTTTTGCCCGGCGCGGCTGAACAGCAGCTCGTCGCCGTGATACAGGGAAAAGCTTATGTTCAGCAGTTCATCGTCGCCGGCACAGTTGTAGTATGTGCCGGCCTTCTCCCGCGGCCGGTTGTAAAGGCCGACCTCTGCGCCGTCTGCGATAATATACCGACCCTTCCAGACCTGAATCATCCACTCTTTGCCCTGATAGTCAAATTTGAAGCGTCTCGTTTTGTACCGGAAAAAGGGCGTTGTGTAGCAGAACAGGTCGTATCCGATGCAGAACCCGAAATCGCGCATCCAGCAATGGACGGGCGCATAGACCAGCATTTCCTGTATATTGAAATTGAATCCAATGGACGCCATGCCCTGATCGGTTCTGCCGTGAAATTCGCCCGTTTGCGGGTTGTAGAATGCGCCGGTCCAGACCTGTTCCGTGTCGCCGTTCGTGTAAAGGACGTTGAGCACGAATTCATATTCTCCGGGAAACCGTTCGGCAGGTTCAAGCGTGATGTCGCATTTCTCAAAGCCGCTCAGATACGCCCCGAGGAAATAGCAGATCAGCCCCATCGTTCGGTTATCCTGCGCGTAATATTCGTCGCGGATCGCATTCATCGTTTCGCGCAACTCGGTGGTATCCAGAGAAAACACGCGGTTGATAAGGCGCACGGGCTCATTGACGTCCGGCAGATTGGTGACAAGTTTTTCTATATCCAGTCCGCAGTGTTCTTTGATTCCGGCGCAGATTTCTTCGGTCGCGGCGTCGAGCGTAACGTCAAAAACGCACGGCTTCATCACGGCTTGTCCGGAGGGGAATATGCCGCCGAGGAGTGACACGACGGAGAGAAAAAAAGCAATGATTCTTTGGAGCATACATACATTCCTTTCTGCTTGTTTTTTCTATTATACAAGATAATTCGTCAAATATCAAACAAAGATTTGTATAAATGAAAATTGGTGTAACGATACACAATGCATTTTTGCATATACAACTTTTTACAAAAACGACCATTTTGTGTCGACTGAACATACACAATCCTCTATAATTCAATATGGATTGTTTTTATCCTTTGTCCGCTGCGGGAGCTGAAAACAGGTTAAAACGCTCCGGAATACATCTGTGCAGACGTTGCGGTGCCGATGTGTTCCGTGCATAAAAAACCAGATAAAACCACTTGAGGAGATGCCGTATGCCCGTACATAAAGAGCTAATAACGGTTGGACAGTTTGATGAAAAGTTCAAACGAGCCTTGTTGAATTACTACAGTTACGGCTTTATGCACATAAATTCATTTGGCCGGAAGCAGAGAAAGTATAAAGAAGCCAGAACTTTGCGCGAGGATTGGCAGCGATTGAACAGGATCATTGCCGACTACTCCGAGTGGATTGAGTTTTCAAACGGTAAATCGGCCAGCGGCAAGGTGGTCTATATTACTGCAGATTCTGAATCTATGGAAGACAATCCGTTCCAAAGGGTCTATCGGTTTTGCGGGAACAAGCCGTCGACGTTCTCGGCTTTTTTTCTGCATACTATGGCGGCAATGAGCGATCAGATTCATTTGCGCACCCCGTTGGAGGATGACGAAGAAAACCCGATTTCGAATCAAGGCACATTCAAAACATCTGCGCTTCTGGCCTATTATACCGACAGGCTTGTCCCGCCCGAAAACGACGACAGAAGACGGACGACAAACAACCGCTTGCGCGATCTTGCTGCGCTGGGCATTGTTGCAAGCGAACAGAATCCCGGAAGCCATAACAGAAACGGGGATCATCATTGGAGCTTGCCCGCAATAACCATGCGCACTCTGCTGTCTGCGGCAAACGATATGGGGAACGCAGGCGGTTTTGAAAGACGCTTCCTGTCTGCGATCGATTTCTTTTCCCGGTATTTCTTATTGGGAGAAGTCGGTATGTTCTTGAAGGACCGCATGGAATATGATGAGTCGGCCAGCGCCTTTCGTTTTAAGCATGATTATTTTATGCAGTCGTTAAACGACTTCAATATTGTTGATTTGCTCTATGCCATCGAAAATGAGAAGTGGTGTAAAATCAGATACAGCCACGGCACTTCCGACTTCGCGACCGAGCTGCTTTGCTATCCGCTGCAAATACGTATCAGCGATCAGAACGGGCGGGAATATCTGATGTATTACGAGCCGTTCAAACGCAGCTATACATCTTTGCGCATAGAGTTTATTGACTCTATAGAGTATTTCGGGCGAGAAGAGATCGGGAAGATTTTATCGGATTATCACGGAGAATCCGGCACTGCAGAGAACGATATTGAAAACGCCAGGAATGCGTTGAAGTACTGTTGGGGCGTTTCGTCTGCGGCGGTTGTGCGGGACGGGCAAAAAACGGTGGAAGGAAATGCGGTCAATCCGGTCGAAGCCGCATCCGTGGAGTTACAGTTTCAATACGATCCGCAGAGTGAATCGTATATTCCGCTGCGCATTCAAAAAGAACGTCGAAACGGCCTTGTTACTGAGCAGGAAGACGCCGGTTCCGTTTTCTTTCAGGCGAAGGTCACGGATCCGCGGGAGATGATTCCTTGGATACGCAGCTTCTATACCCGCGTACAGATAGTTCACGGTCTTGATGACGCTGAGTTCTCCATAGAACAGGATGTTGATCGGATTTGCCGACTGATTTCGCAGGAAGTCGGATTGGAAATGCCTGCGCAAAAAGATCCTCCCGAGCCGTGGAGAATCCCGGAAAAAATAGAAGAGCGATTGACAGCGGGTCAAAAAGCAGCAGAACACGAGAATCTCTTTCACGAAGTTTTCAGTACATATTACTATATCATTTCAGACATCTTTGCTCGAATGAGTGCATGCAAAACAGATTCGTTTCCTGAAAGCGATTTTCAAAAGTTTTATCGGCAAGCCCTTTCTGTTTATACAGCACGAACTGGATTGGACACAGAAAAACTGCTGCAGGAGATCGTGGAAGACGTTCTTTTGGGAGACGATTTTGTTCAGGAGGGAACGACGCAATTCCGAACTGAAGTGAAATACGCGTCAGCATGGTACGAAACAAAAACGGTTGATGTGCTGATCCCAAGATACCGGCTTTCAGAGGATATAAAGCTTTATAGGGACATAGTTCCTTTGTCCACATATGAAATTCGCTGGTTGAAGACGATTCTTGACGATCAAAAGATGCGTTATTTTTTGGATGAGGACAATGAAATCCGGCCGCTGAAACAATGGCTCGAAGATAACGCGCCGCATATCAAACCGCTACCGATGCAATACGTCGAACACTTTGACAGATTCCATTACCCGGAAAGCAAAACGGAGAAGGAACAAGAAAATATTTCAGTTCTCTTGGAAAGCATTCAGAATGCAGCCGCTGTATTCATCCGGTACAGAGCCAATAATAATACGCTGCATGAGGGAGTTTATTATCCCATTCTCATTGAATTTTCAAAGAGAAACAATTATTTCCAGTGCATTTGCTGCACGCCGTTATATGACCGGATTATAACAATGAACGCTTCGCAGATCGAAGCAATTACGATCACTGAAACGCGGTTCGCAGCATGGAAGGCACATCAGGCGCTGCAGAACTACAGAGCCAAACAAACCCGTACAGTCGAGGTTGAATTTTATGATGTCCGCAACGCGGTTGACCGCATTCTGACGGAATTCGCTCCATGGAAGAAAGAATGCCGATATGATCGCAAAACAGATTTGTATACATTGAAACTGTATTATCAGCAACAGGATGAAAAAGAAATACTGATACGTCTGATGGGATACGGCCCGATTATCCGCATTAAAGATCAAACGCTTTCCATTGCGAAGGAAATGTGGAAACGAATCGAATCGCAGGCAAGCCGGATCGGCCTGTACAGAAGAACAGATAATGACAGAAATGAAGAGGACAGATGATAAAAAAACAAGAATTTGAAAACAGTCTGCGGGAACCGCTTTCTTTTTGGCAAAATAAAAGCCGGGATGAAGTTCGTGATTTGCTGGGCAATGCCGTTGCACAGATGATAGGGTTCGCACAGAACAATCCGCATCACTGCTACGATTTGTTTTTGCATACGCTTCACGCGGTCGATGAAATCGGTTCGTCCTATCCGACCGTCCTTCGGACGGCAGCGTTCTTTCACGATATCGGAAAACCTTGCGTCGCATTTGAAAAGCAGGGGCGGACGGTATTCTACGGGCACGCCCAAGAATCGGCGCAGATTGCCGCGCCGATTCTTGCGGAATTAGGCTATTCGGCGCGTGAAATCGAATTGATTTGTTTTTATATCACCCACCACGATGATTTCATTTCGTGGATTCTTCCGGCAGAGAAAGGTGATCGTCAGAATCCATATCAAAAAGAAATCACGTTGAAAAACGTAGGGGCACATCTGAAAAAAGTGATGCGTGAGAACGCATTGTTTGAAGCCGAAGATGCGAAAAGCGTGTGGTTGAATCTGATGGAACTCTGTCGGGCAGATGCATCCGCGCAGGCTGAATTTGTGTATAAAAACGGCACGTTGATCGATTCCAGAGCGCACAAAATGCAAAAGGCAGGCCGTATCAGGGAAATCGTTTCGGAGTTCTTCGCACAATAGAATACAATCCCCGTCAGGAGCAGCGTTTTACGACGCTGCTCTTTTTTGCTGCCCGGAAACAATTCTTTCCGATATGCAGTCGCGTTCTGTTGCAGAATGCTGTAATATCTTTGCGCATCGAACCCATATTGTTCAGCATTTCAGGATTCTATGCAGATCTTAACATGTATGCAAATAAACGGCGATTCTGAAAAATGCAACAAAGATTTCCGATTTGAATTTTCTTTCCGTTCCGGCCGGTAGTATGATAGATACACAAAAACAAACCAGGACACGAACAACGAGAGGAGATCGAAAATGTTCAAAAATATGCACAACGTACGAGTGTTTGCAAGGAACAACGGTTCCAGATCCGGCTTTATCATCTACCTGGACTTCTCTGGCGTCGAGAGAGTGTTGGCTGCACATAAACATAATGCTCTCCTGTTCGGCTATCTGAAAGACGGCGTCAGAATCGAGGAGCTCGTTCGTTCCGTACGTCGAAACAATCGCTCGCCGGCAAGCCAGAAACTCCGTGCAAGTATTCGGCATTTGCTGAAGGCGGCAGAAGAATACATACTGTATGAATATGAACCGCCCGTTCTGCAACGGTCGTATGATTCTTCAGAGGAAACGGAGAGATGCGTATGCAGTAGGCTGCTTGATATACAGCGAGAAAGGGAAGACGCATAATGCAAACGATTATCCGAAGTATCAGACGTTTATTAAAACGACTGAAAAAGACGATCGCGAAGATCATCGGCATGTTTAATCCGGAACCAGGCGGCGACTTTCTTTTCCGATACAAATTTCCAAGCGGCGTTATGATTTGATATGATAAGTACATAAAGACACGGCAGACAAAGCGATTGGCGAAAAGGAGGTGTGCAGATATGCTTGCAATAATCGGCGGTATTCTGATTGCCGTAGGTTCTGTGCTTGGCGCGGTATCCGGGGTCGTCAAATAAGGCGTTGCAAACCTGATGTTTTACAGAGGAGGATGTTTATAGTGTTTTCTTTGATTGCAGCGGCCGCAACAACAGCCGCAGGCACAGCAGGGACGATTCTTGCGGCTGCAGAAATCATTTCTGCAACAGGCAGCCTGCTGATCGCCATTCACCCGCTTGTGGAATGCATTCAAAATCGAAAGAAGAAAAAAGATGAGGATTGACAGAAAGGAGGCGAATGGGATGATATTCTATGTGCTTGGTTTCATTTGGCACTCGATCACAAACCAATACAGATAAAACGACAGGAGGAATAACTATGAGTCTCAAAAGCGAAGCCAAAAGACCAACCGGAAAAAGCCCGCGGGAGACCGGAGGACCTGTTGTAAAAACCGGACCGACCGCGGGGCAGAACCGCAGTCGTAACCAGGATGGACGCTGGCGTGCCAAGCGTTCTGACGCCGGAAAAAAACGCGGGAGATCGGAAGGATAACGCGGAAAAACACACAAGCGCATCCATGAAAGGAGTCGATTATTCATGCGTAAATGGTCGATGATTTTAACGTGTAGTCGGTGCGGGAAAAGCTATAAAGCCGTTTTCGGGGATGCAATCATGCCGGAAGACTTACAGCGGCAGCGCAATCCTCTGTGTAAAAAGTGTCAGATGATTTCGCGCATTCATTCATTTCTTACAGCGCAAGAGGAGGAAGACGCATAATGCAAACGATTGTAAAAACAAGTTCCGGGATTACGGTTGTGCCGATTGAATCCAGACTGCTATCGGACAGAAGGATATTTCTGGAGGGCGAAATCACGCATATGTCCGCGTGTGCTTTTGTTCGTCAGATCATGCTTTTGACCAAAGAAAACCGGGACAAACCGATCGACGTCTATATCAACTCGCCGGGCGGCGAAATCAATGCCGGGTTACTGATCTATGATGCGCTGCAGGGGTGCAGGACAGAGATCAATCTTTATTGCATCGGGTTGTGCGCATCTATGGCGGCAATCATTCTTGCAGGCGGTCAGAAGGGTCGCCGCTTCGCCACGCCGCACAGCAAGCTTCTCCTGCATGAACCGCTGCTTTCCGGCGGATTTGCAGGATCAGCCTCATCGATTCAAAGAACTGCCGAATCCATCATGGAAACGAAAAGAATCATTGCAGAGCTTCTTGCAAAAGATACGGGAAAAGACATAGAGAGTATCGACAAGGCAATTGCCTTTGACAACTACCTGAATGCGCAGGAGGCTGTAGCATTCGGCTTGTGTGATCGGATCGTTACATCGATCGTGTAAAGGAGAACAGAAATGGATAAAGTCATTCTTGCTAAGGACGTTATTCTTGACGGAGGACTGGGGTCGGACAGACCCAACGACAATCAGATCGTTTTCGGAGGAACCGGGACAGGCAAAAGCATGTCGATCGTGCTTCCGACGCTCTGCCATATGAGAGACAGCAGTCTGATCGGCACATTCGCCAAGCGCAGCGTGGTTTCAAGCGCCGTGTCCTTTTTTAAGGAACGGGGATATAAGACCTATGTATGGAACCTGGCAAACCCCGGAAGAGGCGATCTGATTCCGGATCCGCTTCTGTATGTTTCCTCAGTTGATGATATTCAGGAACTTGCACGGCAAATCGCAAACGGAAACCCCGATTATCAGCGTGCAACGAAATTTGACCCTTATTGGCGCGAAGCAAACGAATCGCTGATGACCGCTCTGATCTATTTCGTTATAATGACCGAAGACAACCCGACCATGAAAAAGGTCATTGATCTTTTCTACAGGCTGAAAATCAAGGAGGACGGCAAAGGCATCGTCACATCGCTGGACAGAGAGTTTTCGAGGCTTGAAAGCATGGCGCCAGATTCCGTTGCGGTACGTAAATTCATGTCCTTTACGCAGTTGCCGTACGGAACGGCAGGATGTGCAAGAGATGATCTGGAGAAGTCCATTCAAAATATGTTCCCCGTGTCGATTCAATCGGCTATGAGCAGGGATGCGAACATCCGCTTTGAGGATTTTGCGACAGATCGTACCGCTATCTTCATTCTCACAAGCCCGGTCAGGACTGCGCAATACGGTTTCGCGAATCTTCTGTTCGGAATCGCTATCCGCCGCCTGATGGAATATGCCGAAACGCGAAAGAATCATCGGCTGCCGAGAGACGTGAAGTTGATTTTCGATGATTTCAGCTGCGGCTTTCCCATTCAGAACTATGAGAAATCCATATCGACTTTCAGAGCTGCAGGCATCAGCAGCCTTATGCTCTGCCAGAGTTTATCTCAGTTGGACGCCACATACGGGCCGGATTCCGCTACTGTGATCATGGACAACTGCAGCAGCGTGGCTTATTTGCCGGGCGGCATGAATAAGAAAACCTGCGAATATATAAGCCAGATAATCAACCTTCCTCTTGAGGAGGTAATGTTCATGGAAATGGGAAGTGTGATTGTGTTCCGGTCCGGCAAACAGCCCGTGATTGCTCCGAGATACGACACTCTGTCGGATCCGATGTACCTGTTGTTTATCAGGTCGTCGGAGAAAGACGGGGATAACGATCACAGAGTGGCGTAATCGACCAAGATCGGCTTCGGCCGCTTTTTTTCCAAGGAAGATCCGGAAAGGAGGTTAGACGGTGGTACATAGGACAAGACATTTTTTCGGCACCCGTCATTCCAATCATGTACATCACGACTCATCCTGACGATCGGGCAAAAGGCAATTATCCCGGAATCCGTCTGTACACAAAAACAACATTTATCTGATAAGGAGAATTTGCCATGTATAAAACATGCACAATGAAGAGAGTGTTATCCACCATTCTTGCCGTGATGTGCGTCTTAGCCGTCGCGACCTTCACAGCAAGCGCTTACAGCAACGGCACATACACCGTAAACACGTCGGCAGGCGTCAATGTCCGCACGGGTCCCGGTTCCGGATATGCCCGCGTTGGCGCAGCATCACCCAACATATCCTTTACCGTAAGTCGGACAAGCGGTTCCTGGGGCTACACGTCCTCGATCCGCTGCACGAACGGAAACCAAAGCGGCTGGGTGTGTCTGGACTATTGTCGTTACAGCGGATGCGGCAGTCCGAGAAGCTCCTATAACGATGTGTTCGCCAGCGTAAGGGGCTCCGGCTATCAGCTTTCACAGGCAAGAAGTTACGAAGCCGGTTCATTTTCCAAGGGCACGTTTGTGTATGTCTGGGGCTATCTGCATGACGTCGACGGAAACCTGTACAAATCCTACGGCAGCGGCACCTGCAATATGACTTTGTCCATCTACCGCCCGAACGGAAGCTGCGCCTTCACGTACACATACAATGACTGCGACTGCAACTGGATCGGCCAGACGCTGGATACTGTCGGCACGTGGAAAATCCAATCGAAGATTACCGGTTCGCTTTCGGGCACCAACACCAGAACGATCACCGTCAAGGACACGTCCGCTTCCGTCAGTCCGACCGGTATTCGGTTAAATACCTCGTCTGTCTCGATCAGTAAAGGAAGCAGCTATACCCTGACAGCGACCGTATATCCGTCGAACGCAGGAAACAAATCTGTCAGTTGGTCCTCCTCCAATTCCGGCGTTGTGTCCGTGTCGAAAGGAAGAATCACAGCCAACCAACCGGGAACGGCAACGATAACCGCAAAGACCATAAACGGCTATACAGCAACTTGTTCCGTCACGGTCAAGGGCGTATATATTGACTGCTCTGCGTCGGACACGCTGCTTACGGCAGGAGACGTGGTCTATTACAAGGCGAAGTCAGTCCCCGGCGCATCGTCTTACACCTGGTCATCCTCGGACACCGGTGTTGTTTCGGTATCCTCATCGGGCACTGTAACAGCCAAAAAAGCAGGGACAGCAACGATCACGGTCAGAGCGTCAACGGGGTATTCGGCGTCTGTTTCCGTACGTGTCAGCGCGAAGGAAACATGGAAGACAGGAAACTTTGACCAGGGATATGTCGCAAAAGGGTATACGCGGGTCTGCCTGAACAAAAACCGCGGAACAGCCTACATCAAGGTGTTCAGCTACGATATGACCGGCCGTAAAACAAGCGGCAAGATGCACGTCACGCTCCGGGACTACAACGGCGCATGGATCTGGGAAGGCGATGTGGACTCCGGATCGAGCCTGAAACTGGGAGCAGACCACAGCGAATATCGCGTCTATGTGGCGAAAAAGCAGTATCCGAATACGTTGATCGGAAATGCGCAGGATTTCGAGAACGTCGGCAAATGCGTGTACTGGGCGATCAACTGCACGTCAAACTGCTTCGTCAGATAACCGCGCAAGTCAGATTCCCGCAGTCGGCGCCATGCGGCGCTTCATCCGAACGTCCACCCACAACGCAGGCGGTTTTAAACTGCCTGCGTTGGCAACCAACACAAGGTCAAGTGACAATGAACAAAACCGGCTACGGTCAGGTGGTCATGACCTGCCTTCAATTCATGACGTTGGCATGGATGGTCGCGATTTTTCTGATCGGGATAACGCTCTGCTTTGTCAACATGCTGCCGATTTCCATTCTGTTAAAAAGAGGCTGGTGCAGCTCGTTCCTGCTGGAAAACCCGCTGGAAACATCGCTGTGCTTAGAAGCGATCATTTACTTTTTGCGCCGCTACTCGCAGATCAGAAAACGAATCCGGAATTCTGACGATCCGGCCGGGCGCAACGATGGATCTCATTAAACAAAGGAAGAGACTTTTCATCCGTAAATATCAGGTGAAAGGTCTCTTCTTTGTTTGTATTAAGCAATGTCTGTTGTGGATTCCGATTCTGTTTTAGCCGTTCTGTCTTTATGTTTTGATCTGGTTCAGAATCTCTTCCGCGATGGTGCGTCGGGGGACGCACCGGTCCATGGCACGCTTTTCGATAAAACGGTGCGCCTCGGTTTCGGTCATGCCTTCCTGTTCGATCAGCGCCCATTTGGCGCGGTTGACAAGCCGGATCTCCGCCATCTTTTCCTCGATGGAGACGGCTTTCTTTTCTGCTTTGCGCAGCCGTTCGCGCACGCTTGCCATCCAGCCGAGCGAGATGCGCATCATCGGTTTCGAGACCGGTTTTGCGAGCGTGAACACACCGTGCGCCGTCACTTTGCCACGGATTTCGTCGTGCAGTTCGTTTCGCACCAGCAGCAGCACCACACTGTCGCCGGCAGTACAGACGTCGACCGCAAAACGCACGCCCATATCGTCCGGCAGAGGTGTGTTGACGATCACAAAATCATAGACGCGCTCGGCAGACGCGCGCTTGGCTGCGCTGATATTGTCGACAGTTTTTACGACGGCGCATCCGAATGCACGCAGGAGAGCCAGAAGGGATTCGTTGAACGATTCCGATGCGGACACAAGCAGCACGCTGTAGGCATGTTCTTCCATCATACAGGCTCTCCTCCTTTCGTATTTTGCCGGATTTATTTGCCGCAGTAGCTGCGGATGATCGCTTCGGGAATGTGCGCGCGGATAAAGCGGCTGTTTTCGGCCAGGGCGCGCGCGGCTTCAATCGTTTCCGGTAGGCGCTTAAACTGCGCAAGCGTTTTTTCGTCCGCTTCAAACAGATTCAAATCGGCCGGCTGCGGCAGGACGATCTTTTCGCTTATGCCCTCCAGCGACGCGTAAATCATCAGCGCAAACGCCAGATACGGGTTAGCTGTCGGATCGGGCGAGCGCAGCTCCATGCGCTCATTTTCACCGACGGCAGCGGGAATGCGCACGAGCTGCGAGCGGTTTTCGCGCGACCAGGAAATATACGACGGCGCTTTCTGCTTGCCCAAGCGCGTGTACGCGTTTTCGGTCGGGTTCAGGAACAGCGTCATATCGGCAATGTTTTTGAGGACGCCTGCGATCATGTGCTGCGCGAGCGTTTCGCTGCACGGCTGGAACGAGGTGTTGATATGGAACCCGTTGCCGGGTGCATTCTCCAGAGGCTTGGCGGAGAAGTCCGCGCACAGACCGTTGCGGTGCGCGATGGTTTTGACGACGGTCTGAAATGTGATCGTGTTGTCGGCGGCAGCCAACGCGTCCGCATAGCGGAAGTCGATCTCGTTTTGACCGGGGCCTTCTTCGTGATGCGAGCTTTCCGGGCGAATGCCCATCTGTTCGAGCGTCAGACAGATTTCACGCCGCACGTTTTCGCCGTGATCGTCCGGCGCCATATCCATATACCCGGCAGTATCGCACGGCTCTTTCGTCGGTCTGCCGTTTGCGTCCAGACGGAACAGATAAAATTCCTGCTCGGCGCCGAAATAAAACTGAAATCCGGCGCCCTGTGCGTCACGCATGGCATTTTTCAGAAGCGTGCGTGTGTCGCACTCAAACGGCGTTCCGTCCGGGTACGTGACAGTGGCGTACATCCGCACGACCCGTCCGGTTTCCGGACGCCACGGCAGCGCCGCCAGGGTTTCCGGCTGCGGATGCAGCAGCAGATCGCTGTGCGTCACGCTGCCGAAACCGCGGATCGCAGAGCCGTCGAACGCAATGCCGTATGTAAAAGCACGCTCGAGCTCGTCCGGCATGATGGAAATGTTTTTCGGTCTGCCGAACACGTCGCAAAACGCCAGACGAATGAACTTGACGTCGTCCTCGCGTGTGAACTGCATAATCTCATCTTTGGAATACAGCATGTTATCCTCACCTTTGTGGTTAATTCATGATATACATTTGCTTGTACGGATTGGCGCTGTCCGGCGTGACAACGGTGAACGGGGCGTCCAGAACGGCGTTCAGATCCAGGCCGAACACATCGCAGTACCCGCTCAGGTGCACGCGAAGCTGCCGCAGATCGGTTTCGTCCGCGGCACGTGCCGTAACCTGCGACGGAAATGTGATGTCCGTGCATGAGGAACGCAGATACATTTTGCCGCCGTGCATGCCCGTGCAGGGGAAAAAGCTGACGATCTTTCTGTCCGACTCCAGCCCCAGCACAATGATTGTGCCGCCTGCCTGGTACTCGCCGAGAAAGCTGCCGGCCGTTCCGCCGATGACAAGAAGCGGTGACTTCTCCCGGTATGCCTTCATGTGGATGCCGGCGCGGTACCCCGCACTGCCGCGCACGAATATTTCGCCGCCGCGCATCGCGTAGCCTGCCGCGTCGCCGATGCTGCCGTGCACGATGATCCGGCCGGCGTTCATCGTGTCGCCGACCGCGTCCTGCGCGTTGCCCGCGACCGTGATCGTGCCGCCGTTGAGATACGCGCCGAGCGCATTGCCGGGTATGCCCTGAATACAGATATTCTTGCCGGACATGCCTGCGCCGATGAAGCGCTGGCCGCAGCAGCCCGTCAGCGTGCAGCCGCCCTCTGTCTCGCGCAGGATCGCGTTGACCGCGCGGTGATCCAATCCTCTTACATCCGGCATTATACCACACCTCCGAAGCATCTTTTTCGCATATCCGCAGAAAGGGAAGCGAATGTGGCTGTTTTTTTCATTGTGTCGAAATCAAAACTGTCCAGCGGCGTACGGTTGCGGATCAGAGCGGTATACAGTCCCGCACGCGTCGTGTCGCCGATCAGAATAAAGCCTTTCAGCAGGCCGTCCTTTGTATACAGTTTTTTACGGGACGTTTCGGTTTCTTCCGTATAGACCTCACCATCGTACGTGCCTGCCGTCATCGTGTGCAGCCCGAAAAAGCCGATGGCGTTCATGGGGATCGCGTTGTCGAACGAGGCTTCTGCGCCCGCCATATTCATGCCTGCAGCGAAGCCCTGCATATAGGCGTTGGGCAAAATCGCGAGCACTCTTTTCTGCCCGGCAGAAATATCCGTCCCTTCCGTGCAGTCGCCTGCGGCATAAATGCCGGAAACGGTCGTTTCCATGCTGACGTCCACAAGGATACCGCGGTTTGTTTCGCAGCCGCAGTCTTTTGCAAGCGCAGCGTTCGCGCGCACACCGACGGCAAGCACAAGCACGTCGAAGCGGATCGTTTCACCGGAACGCATATGCGCAGTATTGCCGCAAAAGCATTCTACCGTGTCCGACAAACGGAACTGTATGCCGTTTTGTTCGAGATGTGTTTGCAAAACGGATGCGCTGTCCGCGTCGAGGATGCTCGGCAGCACGTGATCCGCCAGATCGCAGACCGTGATGGACGCGGCTCTGCCGTGCAGACCTTCGGCGCATTTGAGTCCGATCAACCCCGCGCCGATAATCAGCACGTGCCGGGGCGTCTGCGTTGCCTGTTCGAGCGCGAGCGCGTCGTCGAGCGTCATAAATGTGCAGGCGACGGGTACCGTGTCCAGCCCGGCAATCGGCGGCACAAACGGCGCGGAACCGGTCGCTATGCACACAGACGTGTACGGCAAAACCGTGCCGTCGTCCAGCGTGACCGTGCGATTCGCCGCGTCTGCCTGTTCTGCCGTTCTGCCGTACAGCACGCGGCAGCCGTTCTTTTCATAAAAATCCGCGTCGCGGTACGGCATACGCGCAAGGTCGGTTTTTCCCTCAAGATAATAGGAAATCAGCGGACGGCAGTAGACGGGATGCGTTTCTTTGGAAATGACGGTGATGCGCCCGTCCGCATCCGCGCTTCGGATACCCTCGATGCAGCCGGCCGCGGCGACGCCGTTGCCGATGATGACATATTCGTTCATGCGTCTGCCTCCCGTTCCTCATACACAATCGCGCGGTTCGGACAGCCCTTCACGCACGCGGGTTCGCCGCACGCGTTGCGAAGACACAGCTCGCATTTCTGCATCACGCCGTTTTCATTCGGCGCGAGCGCACCGTACGGGCAGACCAGCACGCACGTCAGACACCCGACGCATTTCGTCTGGTCGATCTGCACCACGCCGTCCGTCTTGCGGATCGCGCCCGCGATGCAGCTTTTGACGCAGATCGGGTCTGTGCAGTGCCGGCAGGACACGGCAAACGTGATCGCGTTTGCCTGCTCAATATGGATGCGCGGAAAAATGGGTTTGCCCTTGAGCGCAGACGCCATATCCTGCATACCGGAATTGGCGAATGCGCAGTTGTATTCGCACAGGCGGCACCCCAGACACCACGCTTCATTGACGTAAATTCGTTTCATGTTTATTCCCCCGCGTGCGCTATGCCGAGTATTTCCAGTTCTTTTTCCGTCAAGCCGATTCCGCGCAGCATCAGCCGGTTGCCGCGCAGCGCTTCGACAGAGTTGATGCCCATACCGCCCATCAGCTCCTTGATCTCATGCCGCCATGCGGTCATCAGACGGATCAGCCGTTCGCTGCCGACGTCTGGATTCAGCCGCCTGACCAGCTCCGGATTCTGTGTGGCAATGCCCCAGTTGCACTTGCCGGTCTGGCAGGTGCGGCACAGATGACAGCCGAGCGCGAGCAGAGCCGCCGTCGCGATATAGCACGCGTCCGCCCCGAGCGCAATCGCCTTGACCACATCCGATGCGCTGCGTACGGAACCGCCGACAATGAGCGAAACGTCGTTTCGGATGCCCTCGTCGCGCAGCCGCTGATCGACCGCTGCGAGCGCAAGCTCGATCGGAATGCCGACGTTGTCGCGGATGCGCGTGGGCGCCGCGCCCGTACCGCCGCGGAAGCCGTCGATGGCGATGATGTCCGCGCCGCTGCGCGCGATCCCGCTGGCGATGGCGGCTATGTTGTGCACCGCGGCCACCTTGACGATGATCGGTTTTTTGTAATTTGTCGCTTCTTTCAGAGAATAGACAAGCTGCCGTAAATCTTCAATGGAATAAATGTCGTGGTGCGGCGCGGGCGAAATGGCGTCCGAGCCTTCCGGAATCATGCGCGTGCGCGACACATCGCCGACGATCTTTGCGCCGGGCAGATGTCCGCCAATGCCGGGTTTCGCGCCCTGTCCCATCTTGATCTCGATCGCTTTGGCCGCCTCAAGATAGTTTTCGTGCACGCCGAAACGGCCGCTGGCAACCTGAACGATCGTATTGTCGCCGTACACGTAGAAGTCCTCGTGCAGGCCGCCCTCGCCGGTGTTGTAGTATATGCCGAGCGCCTTTGCCGCTCTTGCAAGCGACGCATGCGCGTTGTAGCTGATGGAGCCGTAGCTCATGGCGGAGAAGAGCACCGGCATGGACAACTCGAGCATCGGCGGCAGGCTGCAGCACAATTTGCCATCTGCATCCCGCTCGGCCTTCTGCGGACGCTTGCCGAGAAAGACGCGCGTTTCCATCGGCTCGCGCAGCGGGTCGATCGGCGGGTTCGTCACCTGCGAGGCGTTGATAAGAATTTTGTCCCAGTAGACAGGCAGCGGTTTCGGATTGCCCATGGAGGACAGAAGCACACCGCCGCTGTTGGCCTGCTTGTAGATTTCGCGGATCGTGTCGTTGTCCCAGTTCGCGTTTTCGCGCAGCCGGCAGTCGCTTTTTACGATTTTCAGCGCGTGCGTCGGACAGAGCGAAACGCAACGCTGGCAGTTGACGCATTTCGCGTCGTCGCTGAGGATGGTTTGTGTGCCGCCGAGAAACGCGTGCACTTCATTTGCGCACTGGCGCACGCAGACGCCGCAAGCTATACAGCGGCTTTCGTTGCGGATAACTTCAAATTCGGGATATAAATACTCCACGCCCATCAGTACGCACCCTCCTTTACCCGGATGATGACCGGCTCGCCGCCTGCCGGCGCATAGATGTTTGCGGCGTCCGGCTCCATGACACGGATCGCCGCCTCTTCGCTGGCGATAAACACCTTGTCGTCCTTTTCACCGACGACCATAGACCGCAACTTCAGCCGGTCGCCCAGCGCCATCAGCCCGCCGTCAAAGCCCAGCACAATGGAGAAAGGCCCCGTCACCAGAAGACTGGGAAAAAGCGTACGCAGATAGATGTGCTTCGCTTTGTCTTCCAGATCGGTTTTTTTCTCGATCGTGCTCCAGAACGGCGCGGCGATCACGCTTGCCGCTTCGGAGAGCGTCAGCGCCTGCCGGCGGACAAGGTAGTCCAGTATATAGGTGATCACTTCGGTGTCTGTTTGCAGTGTGCATTTGTAGCCGAACATTTCGATGTAGCGGCGGTTCGCATCGTAGGAGGAGATTTCCCCGTTGTGCACGACGGAATAATCCAGCAGTGTGAACGGATGCGCGCCGCCCCACCAGCCGGGCGTGTTGGTCGGGTAGCGGCCGTGCGCCGTCCATGCGTAGCCCTCGTATTCGTCCAATCGGTAATACAGGCCGACGTCCTCCGGGTAGCCGACGGCCTTGAATGTGCCCATGTTCTTGCCGCTTGAAAAGATATATACGCCTTCCATCTGCGTATTGATCTGCATGACCGTGCGCACGACGAACTCTTTTTCGTCGAGCTGCAGATCGGAGAGAACGGACTGCAGCGGGGCGACAAAGTAGCGCCAGATCATCGGCTCGTCCGTGATCTGCGGGAGCTTGCGGGTCGGGATACGCTCCGCTTTGTAGATTTCAAACCGCTCCTTGAGAAACGCTTCGCACGTCTTGCGCGTATCGCGGCTGTCAAAGAAGAAATGCAGCGCGTAAAACTCTTTATACTCCGGGTAAATGCCGTACGCCGCAAAACCGCCGCCCAGGCCGTTGGAGCGCTCGTGCATCGGCTTCATCGCCTCGATGATCTTCTCGCCGGTCATCCGTCTGCCCTCGCGAGAAATCACGGCGGCAATTGCGCAGCCGGACGGGATGCGTACCTGTCCTTCTTTCGGTGTCATGCCGTTCACCTCTTCAAACAAAAAAGAAAAGACGCCCATTTCGGCACGAAACGGTTTCGTACCGAAATGAACGCCATTGCTCATTGCCTGTATTATACGCCGCGCGACAGGATTCGTCAAGCCCTTTCGGACGCAAGGCAAAAAAATTTTTTTAAAAAAGGGGTTGACAAACGCGGAAAAGCGTGTATAATGGCGCATGTAAGGCAACGGAGTCTTCGAGCACAAACGCTTGGAGACTCCTTTCTTAATTTATGGTGAAAGGCAAAGGCGTCTTTCCGGGCAGAGGTATATTGTCCGGAGAGGCGCCTTTAGTGATGTAAGGAGGAAGTAAAAATGTCGTATGTCGACGAAGTCATTGAGCGGGTTATCCGTGAAAACCCGAACGAACCCGAATTCCACCAGGCGGTCAAAGAGGTGCTGCTCTCGCTGCGTCCGGTGATCGAAGCGAATGAAGCGCAGTACCGCCGCGATGCGCTGCTGGAACGTCTCGTGAATCCCGAACGCCAGATTAAATTCCGCGTGCCCTGGATCGACGATCAGGGCAACGCGCATGTCAATACCGGCTACCGCGTGCAGTTCAACAGCGCCATCGGCCCCTACAAGGGCGGTCTGCGGCTGCATCCGTCGGTCAATCTCGGCATCATCAAGTTCCTGGGCTTTGAGCAGATTTTCAAAAACTCCCTGACCGGCCTGCCCATCGGCGGCGGCAAGGGCGGCTCAGACTTCGATCCCAAAGGCAAGTCCGACCGCGAGATCATGTCCTTCTGCCAGAACTTCATGTCGGAGCTTTGCAAATACATCGGCGCGGACACCGACGTGCCGGCAGGCGATATCGGCGTGGGCGCGCGTGAGATCGGCTACATGTTCGGCGAATACAAAAAGATTCGCGGCATGTTTGCCGGCGTGCTGACCGGCAAAGGTCTGCCGTTCGGCGGTTCGCTGGCCAGAACGGAGGCGACGGGCTACGGTCTGCTGTACATCACCGAGGAAGCACTCAAATGCCGCGGCCAGTCGCTTGAAGGCAAAACGGTCGTCGTTTCCGGCGCCGGCAACGTCGCCATTTACGCGATCGAAAAAGCGCAGCAGCTCGGCGCAAAAGTCGTGACCTGCTCCGATTCCAACGGCTGGATCTACGATCCGAACGGGATCGATCTGGCGGCGCTCAAGCAGATCAAGGAAGTGAAGCGTCAGAGACTGACGGAGTACCTCAAATACAGACCCGACGCGCAGTATCACGAAGGCCGCGGCGTGTGGCAGATTCCCTGCGACATTGCGCTGCCGTGCGCGACGCAGAATGAGCTCGGCATCGAGGACGCCCGGCAGCTTGTCGCCAACGGCGTGACAGCCGTGGCGGAGGGCGCGAACATGCCCTCGACCGAGGAAGCGGCTGCGTATTTCCGCGCAGAAGGCGTGCTGTTCCTGCCCGCAAAGGCGGCCAACGCCGGCGGCGTCGCAACGTCCGCGCTGGAAATGTCGCAGAACAGCGAGCGTCTGCACTGGACGTTTGAGGAAGTCGATCAAAAGCTCAAATCCATCATGATCGACGTGTACCATAACATCGACGATGCCGCTAAAAAATACGGCGTGGAGGGCGACTATGTCGTCGGCGCGAATATCGCCGGATTTGAAAAAGTCATGGCTGCCATGAATGCGCAGGGCATCGTATAATAAGCGTTCCACTTACATCAATCCATAAAGGCAAAGGCGTCTTTTCCGCGTGAGCGGGAGGGGCGCCTTTGTCGTTAAAAAAACCATTCAGCAGGAGGGAAAGAACATGCAATCAGTCAAGGATTATTTCGGCAGTCTTGTGTTCGATGACAGAGTGATGAAGGCAATGCTGTCCGCCGACGTATACGCGTCCCTGCGGCGGACGATTGACGAAGAGAAAAAGCTCGCTCCGGGTATAGCGGACGCGGTAGCGGCTGCCATGCGCGACTGGGCGGTCGCACACGGCGCAACACATTTTACCCACTGGTTTCAGCCGCTGACCGGCGTCACAGCGGAAAAGCATGACAGTTTTATTTCGCCCTCCCCGGACGGCGGCGTCATTATGGAATTCTCCGGCAAGGAGCTCATCAAGGGTGAGCCGGATGCCTCCTCGTTCCCGTCGGGCGGCCTGCGCGCAACGTTCGAGGCGCGCGGCTACACAGCGTGGGACCCGACGTCCTACGCGTTCATCAAGGGCAAGACGCTCTGCATTCCGACCGCGTTCTGCTCTTATGCGGGTCACGCGCTCGACAAGAAAACGCCGCTGCTGCGCTCAATGGAAGCGCTCAACCGCCAGGCGCTGCGCATTCTGCACCTGTTCGGAAATGATGCCGTCAAAGCGGTGCATACGTCCGTCGGTCCCGAGCAGGAGTATTTCCTTGTGGATAAGGCGCTGTACGACCAGCGTCCCGACCTGCGCTTTACGGGCAGAACACTCTTCGGCGCCAAGCCGCCGAAAGGGCAGGAAATGGACGACCACTACTTCGGCGTCATCAAGCCGCGCGTCGCCGCGTTCATGGAGGAGCTGAATGAGGAGCTGTGGAAGCTCGGCATCCTTGCAAAAACCGAGCACAACGAAGTCGCACCCGCGCAGCATGAGCTCGCGCCGATCTATACCACGACCAACGCCGCGACCGATCAGAACCAGCTGACGATGGAGATTATGCAGAAGGTCGCGCTGCGGCACGGACTTGTGTGTCTGCTGCATGAAAAGCCGTTTGCCGGCGTCAACGGCAGCGGCAAGCATAACAACTGGTCGATCGCCACAGACGCGGGACAAAACCTGCTCTCGCCCGGCGACACGCCGTATGAGAACGCGCAGTTCCTGCTGTTCCTGTGCGCCGTACTCAAAGCGGTCGACGACTATCAGGATCTGCTGCGCATCTCCGTGGCCACGGCCGGCAACGACCATCGTCTGGGCGCGAACGAAGCGCCGCCTGCCGTCGTGTCGGTGTTCCTCGGCGACGAGCTGAACGCGATCCTCGACGCAATCGAAAACGAAAAGCCGTATGAAGGCGTGGAAAAGAAGCAGATGAAGCTCGGCGTACATGTTCTGCCGCGCTTCAACCGCGACACGACCGACCGCAACCGCACATCGCCTTTTGCATTCACCGGCAACAAGTTTGAATTCCGTATGCTCGGTTCGGCCAACTCCATTGCGTGCGCGAACATCATGCTCAACAGCGCGGTCGCCGAGTCCCTGAAAATCTATGCCGACCGTCTCGAACAGGCGGAGGATTTTGAAACGGCACTGCACGAAATGATTCAAAAAACGATCCGCGACCACAAGCGTATTATCTTCAACGGAAACGGTTATGACGAGTCCTGGATTCAAGAGGCAACCGAAAAGCGCGGGCTGCTCAACTATCGAACCACAGCCGACTGTATGCCGCATCTGCTGGACGAAAAGAACGCGCAGATGCTCATCTCGCACGGCGTGTTCTCCGAAGCGGAGCTGCGCTCGCGGTGTGAAATCATGCTGGAGAATTACTGCAAGTCCATTGTGATCGAAGGCAACACCATGGTGCAGATGGCGCGCGGTCAGATTCTGCCCGCTGTGGAGCGGTTTACGGCGGACGTCGCCAGAAACGCATCCGCGAAGAAGGCGCTGAACGAAACGCTGACGTGCGCGTACGAGACCGGCCTTGTGCGCAGACTGTCCGAATTGACCGACACGATCTGCGTACGGATCGCCGCGCTGGAAAAAGCGCTGCAGAAAGCGGCGGGCGCAGAGGATATCTTCGCCGAATCCGCCGTGATCCGGGACGACGTACTTTGTGCAATGGAAGAGCTGCGCGCGCCCTGCGACGATGCGGAAGCGCTGACGGCCAAATCGTACTGGCCGTTCCCGAACTACGCGGACCTTCTGTTCAGCGTGCAATAAACCGAAAGGCGATTGAAAGGAGCGATTCTGATGCAAGTCGAAAACAAGAACGGTATTCCGTATGAACTTTTTACAATGCAGCCGAAAAACGAGCCGGAGATTCACGCGCCGCAGGAAAACGCCTTGCAGCAGCAGGCTTTCGACGCACAGGCGGACGCACTGAACGGCGAATACGCGCAAAACACAACGACACGGGATTAAGGTGATGTTATGTGTTCCATCATAGGCTATTGCGGCGAAGTAATCTGCGAAGACGCGTTCCTGGCAGGCTTTGCCAAAACTAAATCGAGAGGTCCGGATGACAGCCGCGTTGTCGATACCGGCAAGGGTCGGCTCGGTTTTCACCGTTTGTCCATCATGGGTCTGCACCCGCAGGGCATGCAGCCGTTCTTTCTGGACGGCTGCTATGCCGTTTGCAACGGGGAGCTGTACGGCTTCCGTCCGGTGAAAGAGGCATTGCGGCAAAAAGGGTATACATTCCAAAGCGACAGCGACTGCGAGCTGCTGCTGCCGATGTACTTTGAGTACGGGACGGAAATGTTCCGGATGCTCGACGCGGAGTTTGCCTGCGTTCTTTTTGACGGCAGAACCGGCGAATATATCGCGGCGCGCGATCCGATCGGGATTCGTCCGCTGTACTACGGATATGACGAAGCGGGTACGATCCTGTTTGCGAGCGAGGCGAAAAACCTCGTCGGCCTGACAAAAGAAATCCATCCGTTCCCGCCGGGCTGCTATTACAAAAACAATGTGTTCGTTCGCTACGCCGACCCTGCGCACGTCGAAAGCGTCTGTTACGACGACGTGGAAACGGCGTGCGCGCACATCCGCGGAAAGCTGATCGCCGGTGTGCGCAAGAGACTGGACGCGGATGCGCCGGTCGGGTTTCTGCTGTCGGGCGGACTGGATTCTTCGCTCGTCTGCGCAATCGCCGCACGCGAAAGCAAAAAGCCGATCCGCACCTTCGCCATCGGCATGGAAAAAGATGCGATCGACCTCAAGTATGCCCGCGAAGTCGCGGACTATATCGGCAGCGAACATACGGAAGTGTATATGACGCCGCAGGACGTCCTGGATGCGCTGGAAGAAGTCGTCTGTGCGCTCGGTACGTTCGACATCACAACGATCCGCGCGAGCATGGGGATGTATCTCGTGTGCAAGGCGATCCATGAAACGACGGACGTCCGCGTGCTGCTGACCGGAGAAATATCGGACGAGCTGTTCGGCTACAAGTATACGGACTTTGCGCCTTCCGCCAAGGCATTCCAGCAGGAAGCGGAAAAACGCATCCGCGAGCTGCACATGTACGACGTGCTGCGCGCCGACCGCTGCATTTCCGTCCATTCGCTCGAAGCGCGCGTGCCGTTCGGCGATCTCGATTTCGTGCGGTACGTCATGGCGCTCGATCCCGCAATCAAGATGAACGTCTACGGCAAAGGCAAGTACCTGCTGCGCCATGCGTTCGAGGGCGACGGCCTGCTGCCGGACAGCATTCTCTGGCGCGAGAAGGCGGCGTTCTCCGACGCGGTCGGCCACTCGATGGTAGACGATCTGAAGGCGTATGCCGAAACGAAATATACGGATGCGGAATTTGAGGAGCGGCGGCAGAGATACACGCATGCGCAGCCGTTCACCAAAGAATCCCTGCTGTACCGGGAGATTTTTGAAACGTACTATCCTGGCCAGTCGCAGATGATCGCGGATTTCTGGATGCCGAACAAGGCGTGGCAGGGCTGTGACGTAAACGATCCCTCGGCAAGAGTTTTGTCCAACTACGGCGACAGCGGAAAATGAGGAGGCGTGCGGTATGACAAAATACATCTTTGTAACCGGCGGCGTGGTGTCGGGCCTGGGCAAGGGCATCACGGCGGCGTCGCTCGGACGGCTTCTGAAAGCCAGAGGCCTGAAGGTCGCGGCGCAGAAGCTCGATCCGTACATCAACGTCGATCCGGGCACGATGAGTCCGTACCAGCACGGCGAGGTATATGTGACCGAGGACGGCGCGGAAACCGACCTCGATCTCGGCCATTATGAGCGCTTCATCGACGAAGATCTGAATAAATACTCCAATCTCACCACCGGCAAGGTGTACTGGAACGTTCTCAACAAAGAGCGGCGCGGCGAATACCTCGGCTCGACCGTGCAGGTCATTCCGCATATCACAAACGAAATCAAAGAGTTCGTTTACCGCGTCGGCAAAAAGACGAACGCCGACGTCGTCATCACGGAGATCGGCGGTACGATCGGCGACATCGAAAGCCAGCCGTTTCTGGAGGCAGTCCGGCAGATTTCGCTGGAGGTCGGACAGGAAAACAGCCTGTTTATTCACGTCACGCTCGTGCCGTATCTGCACGGCTCGGAGGAACACAAGTCGAAACCGACGCAGCATTCCGTCAAGGAACTGCAGGGCATGGGCATCCGCCCGAACATCATTGTGCTGCGGTGCGACGAGCCGCTGGAGGAATCCATTTTTCAGAAGATTTCCCTGTTCTGCAACGTCAAGCGCGACTGCGTGATCGAAAACATCACGCTGCCCTATCTCTACGAAGCGCCGCTGATGCTGGAAAAGTCAAACTTCTCCGCCGTTGTGTGCCGGGAGCTTGGTCTGGAAACACCGCAGCCCGACCTCGCCGATTGGATGCGGATGGTGGAGCGCATCCATGCGCGCGAACGCACGGTACGCATTGCGCTCGTCGGCAAATACGTGGGTCTGCACGACGCATACCTGTCCGTCGCCGAAGCGCTGCGTCATGCAGGCTATGCGCTGCACGCGGATGTGCAGATCAGCTGGATCGATTCCGAAACGCTCACGGCGGACAACATAGCCGAAAAGCTCGGTGACGCGGACGGCATTCTTGTCCCCGGCGGCTTCGGCAGCCGCGGGATCGAGGGCATGATCCAGGCCGCGAAATACGCGCGCGAAAAGCATCTGCCGTACTTCGGCATCTGTCTGGGCATGCAGATTGCCGTGATCGAATACGCACGCGACGTCGCGTATATTCCGGCTGCAAACTCCGGTGAATTTGACGAGCAGTGCGCAGACAAGGTAATCGACTTTATGCCCGGCCAAAGCGACGAGATCGACAAGGGCGGCACACTGCGTCTGGGCGCGTATCCGTGCGTGATCGCGCCGGATACAACGATGCGTCGATGCTACCGGACGGAATGCATATCCGAGCGGCACCGGCACCGCTATGAATTTAACAACACCTACCGCACCGTCCTGCAGCGTGCGGGGCTGACGCTCAGCGGCATGTCTCCGGACGGCAAGCTGGTCGAAACGGTGGAGCTGTCCGAGCGTCCTTTCTTCGTCGGCGTGCAGTACCACCCGGAATTCAAGAGCCGCCCCAACAAACCGCATCCGCTGTTTCTGGGATTCGTGCAGGCCGCGTCTGCGCTGCATGACAAAACGTAAAAAAATACTGCCGGCAAGGTCACAGCGCCTTGCGGACAGATTAACGGGAGGAAGGACAACATGACGGATTCTCTTTTATCGGCCGTACAGCAAGCCGTCGGCACACAGGTATTTGCCGTCTGGTTTCTGATCGGCGCCGCGCTCGTATTCTGGATGCAGGCGGGCTTCGCGATGGTGGAGGCGGGCTTCACCCGTGCCAAAAACACCGGCAATATCATCATGAAAAACCTGATGGACTTCTGCATCGGCGCCGTCGTTTTCATCCTGATCGGCTTCGGCCTTCTGATGGGTGAGGATCTTGTCGGCCTGATCGGTAAGCCCGGCTTCGATCTGTTCACCGCTTACGGCAGTTTCGACTATTCTTCATTCGTATTCAACCTCGTGTTCTGCGCCACGACGGCGACCATCGTCTCCGGCGCCATGGCGGAACGCACGAAGTTTCTGTCCTATTGCATCTATTCCGGCGTCATTTCCGCGCTGATTTATCCGATCGAGGCGCACTGGATCTGGGGCGGCGGCTGGCTTTCATCGCTCGGTTTTCATGATTTTGCCGGTTCCTGCGCGATCCACATGGTCGGCGGCATTTCCGCGCTGATCGGCGCGAAGATTCTCGGCCCGCGCATCGGCAAATTCAAGCGCGACGAAAAAGGAAACGTCACAAAAGTCAACGCCTTCCCCGGCCATAATATCGCGCTGGGCGCGCTGGGCGTGTTTATTCTCTGGCTCGGCTGGTACGGCTTCAACGGCGCTGCCGCCGCATCTGTGCCGCAGCTCGGCTCCGTCTTTCTGACCACGACGATTGCGCCGTCGATCGCAACGGTCGTCTGCATGATCTTCACGTGGGTCAAATACGGCAAGCCGGACGTTTCGATGTGCCTGAACGCGTCGCTCGCGGGGCTGGTGGCCATCACCGCGTCCTGCGACGTGACGGACGCATTCGGCGCAATCTGCATCGGCGCGGTCGCCGGTCTGCTGGTCTCGTTCGGCGTGTGGCTGCTCGATCAGAAGCTGCACATTGACGATCCGGTCGGCGCGGTTGCCGTCCATTGTCTGAACGGTATCTGGGGCACGCTGGCCGTCGGTTTGTTCGCTACGGACGCCGCGCCCGGCTATTCGATCGCCGACGCGTCCGGGACAAGAATGACCGGCCTGTTTTACGGCGGCGGGTTCAAGCTGCTCTCGATGCAGCTTCTGGGCTTTGCCGCGGTCGCGGCATGGACGGCCGTAACAATCACGGTCACTTTCCTGCTGATCAAAAAAATCATCGGTCTGCGCGCCTCGAAGGAAGAGGAGCTTGTCGGTCTGGACAGGACGGAGCACGGTCTGCCCTCGGCATACGCCGGATTCTCCATGCTGCCGGATACCATCGACGCGGAAGAAGCGCCCGTTCTCGTTGACAGCGATATTCCCGCGGCAGAGGCGATTCCGGTTAAAAAGGTACCGTCCTTTTCGGAGGGCGTGCCGAAAATCACTAAGATCGAAATTGTCTGCAAGGAAGCGCGTCTGGAAGCGCTCAAAAGCGCGATGCTTTCTATCGGGATTACCGGCATGACGGTATCGCACGTGCTCGGCTGCGGCGTACAGAAGGGCAAGCCCGAATACTACCGCGGCGTACAGGTGGAAGCGACGCTGCTGCCGAAGGTGCAGGTTGAGATCGTCGTGAGCAAAGTGCCGGTGCGCACCGTGATCGAGACGGCCAAAAAGGTGCTGTATACCGGTCACATCGGCGACGGCAAAATCTTTGTCTACGACGTGGAAAACGTCGTCAAAGTCCGCACGGGCGAAGAAGGCTTCGACGCGCTGCAGGATGTGGAATAAACCGGCGTAAGGCAATGGAGGAGCCCATGGCAATACATGAGGAATGCGGCGTATTCGGCGTGTTTGCCGACCGCCCGACAGACAGTGCGCATCTGTGCTACTACGGTCTGTATGCCCTGCAGCATCGCGGGCAGGAAAGCTGCGGCATTGTCGTAAACGACGATGGTGTGTTTATATCGCATAAGGACGTCGGATTGGTGTCCGAAGTGTTTTCGGAAAAGACGCTCGCTTCGTTTCCGAAAGCGTCTGTGGCAGTTGCGCACACGCGCTACGGCACGACGGGCGGCGCGAACCGCGCAAACTGTCAGCCGATCGAGGTCAACCACCAAAAGGGCCGGATGGCGCTCGCGCACAACGGCAATCTTTCCAACGCCGCTGCTTTGCGCTCGGCATTGGAGCTGTCCGGCGCGATCTTTCACACGACGAGCGACACGGAAACAATCGCGTATATCGTCACGCGCGAACGACTGCGCACGCCGTCCATTGAGGACGCGCTGTGCCGCGCGATGAACACGCTCGACGGCGCGTATTCCCTTGTGCTGATGAGCCCGCAGAAGCTGATCTGTGCGCGTGATCCGCACGGCTTCCGGCCGCTGTGCTTCGGGCAGACGCCGGACGGCGTATACATTGTCGCGTCCGAAAGCTGCGCGATTCATGCGGTCGGCGGTGAAGTGATCCGCGACGTGGAGCCGGGCGAGGTGCTGATCTTTACGAAGAGCGGGTTCGTGTCGCGCACAGAGCATTGCCGCATGCAGAAAAAGAACACATGTATCTTTGAGTATATTTATTTTGCCCGCCCCGATTCCGTGATGGACGGCGTGAGCGTACACGCATCCAGAATCCGCGCAGGCGAAATTCTCGCAGAGACCTATCCCGTCGAAGCCGATGTGGTAATCGGCGTACCGGATTCGGGACTGGACGCCGCGCTCGGCTACAGCCGCGCATCCGGCATTCCGTACGAGATCGGCCTGGTCAAGAATAAATACATCGGCCGGACGTTTATTGCGCCGTCGGACAGGGCGGATCAGGTACGGATCAAGCTCTCCGCCATCGAATCAGCGGTGTACGGTCAGCGGGTTGTGCTGATTGACGACTCCATCGTGCGCGGCACAACCAGCGCACGGATCGTACGTCTGCTGCGGGAAGCCGGCGCGCGCGAGGTGCACATGCGCGTTTCGGCGCCGCCGTTTCTGCACCCGTGCTATTATGGGACCGACATAGACTCCGAGGAGCACCTGATTGCCTGTAAATATACCGTGTCCGAAATTACAGAACAGATCGGCGCGGATTCGCTCGGGTATCTGCCGGCACGCTCGCTCGGTGAATTGATCGGGGGCTGCGGGTTTTGCAGCGCCTGCTTTACGGGCGATTATCCGACGGCCGTCCCGACAGACGTTCGCAAAAACCGCTACGAACGCCGTCTTTCCGAAGTTTAGGAGATGAACGCAATGCACTTTACAAAAATGCACGGACTGGGTAACGACTACCTGTATGTGTTCGGCGAAGTGCCGGACGATATCGCCGCGCTGTCTGTCCGCTTGTCCGACCGCCATTTCGGCGCGGGTTCGGACGGTATGATCTATATTTCCCGCTCTCAGGTTGCCGACTTCAAAATGCGCATCTTCAACGCTGACGGCAGCGAGGCGATGATGTGCGGCAACGGCATCCGCTGCGTGGGCAAATATGTGTATGACAAAGGGTACACGGACGAAACGCATCTCACGATCGAAACGCTGTCCGGAATCAAGGACTTGGAGCTGACCGTGCGGCACGGCAGAGTGCAATCCGTCTCGGTGCAGATGGGAAAAGCGTCTGTGCGCGCGGAAGAATCGCTGCGCATCGGCGCGAAAGCACTTGCATACACACCCGTGCACGTCGGCAATCCGCACGCGGTGTTCTTCACGGACAACGCCCAAACCGTCCCGCTGGAAATATGGGGACCGCAAATCGAGCATCACCCGGCGTTTCCGGACGGCGTGAACGCGGAATTTGTGCAGGTGCTGTCGGATTCCGAACTGCGCATGCGCGTTTGGGAACGCGGCAGCGGCGTCACGATGGCTTGCGGTACAGGCGCGTCGGCGAGCGCGGCAGCCGCCGTGCGCAAAGGGTACTGCCGGCAGGGCGAACCGATCGCGGTGCATCTTGACGGCGGAACGCTGCACATCACGGTCGACGCGGACGGCAGCGTAACGATGGCCGGCCCTGCCGAGACCGTATACGAGGGGGAGACCGTATAACTATGCTGAACACACATTACAAGGATCTCAAGGATTCGTATTTGTTTTACAACATCGCGCAAAAAGTCAACGCGTATCTCGCGCAGCATCCCGGCACGCATCTGCTGCGGCTGGGCATCGGCGACGTTTCGCAGCCGCTTTGCGCCGCAGTGATCGACGCGCTGCACGCAGCTGTGGACGATCAGGCAAACAAAGAGACATTTCACGGTTATATGCCCGAATGCGGCGCGCCGTTTCTGCGTGAGACAATCGCGGCGCATTACGCAAAACGCGGCGTGGTTCTCTCGCCGGACGAAGTGTTCGTTTCGAGCGGCGCGAGCGACGAGCTGGGCGATATTCTCGACCTGTTCGACAAAAGCGCAGCGGCCATGGTGATCGAACCGGCCTACCCTGCTTACGTGGACGCCAACGTCATGGCGGGCAGACAGATTGTGCATCTCTCATCCGGCAGGGAAAACGGCTTTTTGCCGGAACCGGATGATTCGATCGACGCGGATATTTTGTATATCTGCTCGCCGAACAATCCGACCGGCGCAGTTTTCAGCCGCGACCAACTACAGGCGTGGGTGGACTTTGCCAACCGCCGCGGCGCGGTGATCCTGTTCGACGCGGCGTATGAAGCGTACATCGAGGATGAAACGCTGCCGCACAGTGTTTTTGAGCTTGACGGCGCGCGCACGTGCGCAATCGAAATCTGTTCGCTGTCCAAAACGGCGGGCTTCACCGGCACGAGACTGGGCTATACGGTCATTCCGAAAACACTGGAGCGCGGCGGGCTGAACCTGAACGCCATGTGGGTGCGCAACCGCACGACGAAAACGAACGGCATTTCCTATATCCTGCAAAAGGGCGGCGCAGCGGCGTTTACCGACGAAGGTCAGTCGCAGATCCGGCAGCAGATCGCGCTGTACAAGCGCAACGCCAAAACACTGACCGACGCGCTCGACCGGATAGGCCTGTGGTACTGCGGCGGGCATAACGCGCCGTACGTCTGGCTGCGCTGCCCGAACGGTATGGACAGCTGGACGTTCTTCGATTTCCTGCTGCAAAAGGGGCAGATCGTCGGCACACCCGGCGCAGGTTTCGGCGCTTGCGGTGAAGGATTCTTCCGCTTTTCCACGTTCGGCGATCCGGCCGATACCGCCGAAGCCGCCCGCAGACTGACTGCGCTGCTCGGCTGATTTGTTCAGCTCTTTACATACTCTCGTTGTACGATCAGATCCGGCGTGCTGCTGTAAGCCGGAACGATGATTCTGATACAACGCAGTTTTTTCTGTTTCTCGATGCTATGTCAGGAGAATCATCACACAAGAACAACAGTATACCGCTGTTTCGGCGCAGGAGAGTACATTTGCTCTCCCGCGCCTTTTGCTGCCGGCATGAAAAGGTTGCGGAATTGTTCTGATAATACTTCTGCGTGACTGCCGTGCTTACATACCGTCGAAATCGCTGATCCATATTATTCCTTGATAAATCCGTGTAAGCATATTATAATAACAGAAAAAATGCTGCATCAGGGGAGGAAAACAAATGAAGAAACGGGTTTTATCTCTGCTTCTGGCGGTGCTGATCGCGTTAGCGCTGATTCCGGCTGCCGCCGCGCAAACGGGCGGTTCAGCGCTGGCGGAATGGAATTACACGCTCGACGAAGAGGCCGGTACGGTCACGCTCACCAAATACGTCGGTGACGCGGATTCCGTTACGGTTCCCGCGCAGTTCGGCGTGCAGGAACAGACATATGATACCGTGATTGCGAGCACGACGGTTTTCCGGGCAAACACAACCCTGAAATCCGTTTCCATAGGCGCCGGCGTCAGCTTTCTGAACAACTCCATGCGTCTGCTTTTCGGCGAGTGTTCCGCACTGACGGATATTGATTTGTCTGCTGCGGACACATCGGGCGTCGTCAACATGAGCTACATGTTCTACAACTGTTCCGCGCTGAAATCGGTCGCACTTTCCTCGTTTGACACGGGAGCGGTTACCACCATACGCGGCTTTTTCAGCGGCTGCACGTCGCTGACTGCTGCCGATTTTTCGTCGTTCGACACAGCAAAGGTCACAGATATGAGCTACCTGTTCTACAACTGCAGCGCGCTCAAGGCGGTGGACTTGTCGGCATTCGACACCGGTTCTGTTGCCGAGATCCGCGCGATGTTCAGCGGCTGCACCCGTCTTTCGGGTCTGACCGGGTATGAAAACTGGAACACATCCTCTCTTCAAAACATGTCGTTTGCGTTCAATCAATTTGTAAACGCAGTCAGCGCGAGCGTGCATGTGACGATCGACCTGAGAAACTGGGATCTGAGTAATCTCAACAACTCCGCGTGGTGCTTCCAGAACTGCCGCGCGCAGCAGATTCTGCTGCCCGACAACCTTGCCATGATCAGCGCAGGCTTTCTGAACCACGCCACCAGATACGAGGGAACCAGTTTCACCGTTCCTGCGGGCGTTAAAAAAATCGGTTACGCGCACACGCTGTATGACTTTGCGACGAATGATCTGACGGAGATCCGTGTGGCAGAGGGCAACACGAACTACAAGGCGGTCGACGGTATTTTGTACTCCGCAGACGGCAAAGAGATGCTTGCCGTACCGCGCAATAAACCGTTTGAGAACGGCGTGTTTGAGATTCCCGAAGGCGTCGACTTCCTCGGCGAGCTGAGCTTTTCGAGAAACTACAATATTCACACGGTCATACTGCCCGATGCGTATGAGATCAAGTATGTGCCCATTTATGACGACAGATATATTGTCTATGAAGACACGGGCAACCTCAACGCGGGCACAAACCTCTCCATTGCCATCTACTGCTACACGGGCATTACCGACTACGCCGTAAAGAGCACCAATCCACGCTACACGTCTGCGGACGGCATTATTTATTCCAAAGATATGCGGCACGTCGTGGCAGTGCCCGCACGTTATAACAAGGCGATGCAGATTCCCGAAGGCGTTACGCACTGGAATCGCGAGGCCATGTGGGCGGACGGCTCCTCTACCGTGGATAATCTTCTGGCGAATTGTTCCGGTGTCACGATCCCCTCCACGATGCAGGAGATCGCGGACGACCAGTTTGCGATGATTAACCGTTTGTATTCCAATAGAAAGAATACCTCGAATCCTTTTACCATCACCCTTGCCGAGGGCAACACGGCTTTCTATCTGGACGAAAGCGGCGCTCTCTGCCGTGCGATCACCGTCACATTTAAGTATGCGGACGGCACGGTACTGCAGCGCGACAGCGTCGTTTCCGGCGAAACGCCCGTTTACACCGGCGAAACGCCGCTCAAGGCGGAGGACTACGCGTATACCTACACGTTCTCCGGCTGGACAGACGGTGAGAACACCTACGGCCTGACCGATACGCTTCCCGCGGTTACCGGCGACGTGACCTACACCGCGACATTCACCAAGGCCGAGAAGTCGACGCTGCAGGATTGGCAGTCGGTCATGATCGCCGACCAGATCTACATCAACTTCCTGCTGGCTCCGCGCGATGACTTCACGAGCGTCACGATTGAGTACATCGACCAGGATAAGGTCACGAAGACCGTCGTGTATGATGACCTGAGCAAGCTCGACTTTGTCGACGGCCATTACGTCATTCCCGCCGAGATCGCACCGGCACAGATCGGCGACACGATCAAGGCAACCCTGAAAGCGGGCAACGACACGATCGACTACAGCACGTCCGTCGCGGACTACTGCAAGTACCTGCTCGACGGCGATTTTGATGCGAACGTCAAAGCGCTCGCCAAGGCGACGCTCGAATACGGCCAGGCGGCGAACGACTACTTCGCGGGCACAGGCTACTACCATGCGTCTGACATCACGACGATCGAGGATGCGCAGGCGGCGATCGCCGATGCGGCGGGACTTGAAAACCACATGTCCATCAGCGCCGGCGGCAAGATCAGCAGCATCAGCTACATGGCCGTCACGAAGCCGGAGTTCCGTTTCTACACGGCCGGCCTGACCGAGGCAGAAGCGGTCGCGCTCAATGACAAGATCACGGTAAACGGCAATGCGAACGCGCAGTTCGTCAAGAACGACGAGACCGGCGCGATCCTGCTGGAGGTCACCGGCATTGAGGCGGCGACCATGGACGAGGTCATCACGATCGACATCAACGGCTTCGGCACGATCACGTTCTGCGGCAACGACTTCGCGCGTCTGCTCGCAAAGAATGACTCGACCGCAACCCTAGGCGCAGCGCTGTATCTGTACAGCGTCGCGGCCAAGGCATTGTTCGCATAAGGAGGATACGGAAATGAAAAAGACATACAAAAGACCCGTCCTCATGACGGAACAGTTCGACGTGGAAGACGTCATCACCCTTTCGGAGCCTGTGATTGTGGATGAACCCCACCTCGGCACCACGCACAACAACTTCCCGGTTGATGAAATTCCGCTGGGCGACGTGACCATCAACTGACGAAAACAGAACCCAAAAACAACACCGGAGCAAGGCGTCAAAAACCTTGCTCCTGCTTCTTATATGGAATTGTCATTGCGAAGGAGCGAAGCGACTGTATGATCTGGCTGCTGAACGGAGAACCAGCGCCGGATCACTGTACTGCCGCGTTTGCTGTTGTCAGACACACACTGCACAGCATCCAAAGAGAAAACAGGAAACAAAGCGGTTTTTCATATCATTTTATCCTTTCTTGAAAATATAGAAAGGGCAGCAGAAACAACGCCTGCTGCCCCTGTGATCATTATTGAAGCGTTACATTCCAACCGCCTACAAGATAGCGGGTGATAAGAACCGTATCCTTCAGATCGATCAGATGATCCCTGTTGACGTCGGAATTGAATTCGTCAAATGCCACATTCCAGCCGCCGGACAGATACCGACGCAGAACGACAACGTCTTTCAGATTGATAACGCCGTCTTTATTGACGTCACCCGGAAGTACGCTGCCAACCTCGCTTACGTCAGATTGCAAGATCTCCAACGTCAAATCAAGTTTTAATGCGGGACGAACACCGAAGTTTGTGTCACTGGTACCGTAGTAGTAGTCGCTGACCCAGCCATCGAGATCGACACTGCACGCAAGATCGGAATAGTAGCCGGCCGAGCGCAGCCACCAGCGGGAGCATTTGGTTGAAGCGTCAACATATAACCCCTGACACTTTGCGTAGTCACTGCCCCGCGCCTGCAGCGCAGAAGAACCGCCTGCGCCCATCGAAAAGCCGTAGGCCGTGTTCTGCACATCGCTGTAGCTCAGCAGGAAGAGCTTATCCGCTGTGGGTGCGCTGTCATAAGCGGAATAGGACGCGCTGTATGCGCTGTTATCCAGTACGGTTGAAGCGATGATCTCCTGCTGCGCACATGAGAATGCCGTGCTGTAGAAGTCCACGTTCAGCCACTGCCGAAGAGAGCTTTCGGCATAGTTGTTTGCGTAGTGCGTCTTGCCCGCATCGCCCCAGTATGCATTGTCGCCGTATGCGTCTTTGCCGCTGTCCAGAACGTAATTGTTGTACGGCTGGCTGTCGATGATCGTTTCGCACAGCACCAGCCCAGCCTGCGGATCGAGCACACGCCACTGCAGCGGTTCCCACTGAAACCAGTATATGCTGCCCGGCTGATCGTAACCGTTTTCATCCTGAAAAGTATTGTATGCGGAAGACGTTAATCCTGTATAGTACGGGCGATACTGCGAGAACTGCACGCCTCGGTACTTCTGCCCGCCGTATGTCACGTCGGTATATCTCATATACCCTGACGCAGCCATATTTCCGTTACTGTAACTGCCCGTACCGCTATAGTAGCCATAGGAATGCCACACGACAGACTGCTCGTTCAGCGTATTGATCACAGCGCTGTCCGTGACCTTCATCTGCGGATACCAGCCGAACGTTACAAGATCGCCTTGCGCATATTCACGGATCGTTTTCGCGCTCGCCGAAAAAGTTAAAAGCCCCGGCGGTGCCGCGCCGAAAAGCATCAGTGCGCAGAGAATGAGTATGCGTGTGCTTTTCAATAATCTTTTCATTCCACATCCTCCTTGTTGTTTGCTGTCCAAAAGAAGTCATGCATCCTGTTCTGCGCGGCGGAATACGGCACTAAAAAAAGCAGCCTTGAAGCTGCTTTTTCAAATGGTGCACGAATATTGGGAATTGATCGGTCAGAAACATTAAAACCAACCGTTGGCAGGCGTTTGGTCAAAACTGCCAAAGCTGCCGTAGGCGTTGTCCGTTTCGGAAACCGGAGGATCGTCGGAACTGGCGGAAGGCGACGAAGCAGTGATTACGTCGTCCACGTCAAACTCGAGAACGTCGAGCGCCGGCCGCACATACTTCCTCATCGTCAATCTCCTCCTTCCAAACCGCCGGGTGTCGCACGAAAGGGATTGGTTTTGCCAAAACAGTCATAGACGTATGTAACGTCGGACAGCCGTTCATTGATCGCCTGCGTCGCTGTGCCTGTGATGCTTGCCTCGATCACCGGAAAGTGCGCAAGCGCATACGACACATGCTCCGCGTTGACGGTCACAACACAGGATAATGCATCTGCGAGAAACCCGATAACGGTATCGTTCTGCATCAGGATGGGGATCAAATAATCTTGCCTCGGTGTTGCGGGATTGGGGCGGGTGTGGTATAATCAGATAAACAAATCGGGATTTGGAGAGATAAGATAGAATGATTACGAAGCATGTTGTTGTCCTGCCATACGATGAACAATGGAGACAGGATTTCCTTAGAATAAAAGCCGAACTTACCAATACTCTGGGGCAACTGACCATAGGAATTGAACATGTCGGCAGTACTTCTGTGCAGGGTTTGTCTGCAAAACCTATCATTGATATTGATGTTATCATTAAAGATTACACCGTATTGGAGAATGTTGTATCTGCCTTGAGAGAAATTGGTTATCAACATGAAGGTAACCTTGGCATCGTTGGACGAGAGGCATTCAAATATGATGGCAAAGAACACTTGCAGAAGCATCATTTATATGTATGCCCAGAGGATTCACCAGAGCTAAAAAGACACATTGCATTTAGAGATTACCTGCGGACTCATCCTGATGCTGTGCGAGAATACAGCCATATCAAAGAAGAAGCAGTAAAACAATTTCCTGATGATATAGAGCGATATATCGGGTATAAATCTCCATTTATTGAGAAAATCTACGCAGAAATAGGGATATAAAAAACCGGTTTATCACGCACATCCGCCAAAGTCAGTCACGCACAACCCGCATAAACCGTTTCCAATACGGCCCCGGAACGATAAACGGCCAATGTACCATGTAGGCACACCTCCTTTGAAAGTGATGATTTTTATGCAGACATACAGACAGCAGATATATGAATATATTAAGGAAACGTACCGTGCGTCTCCGGAATACCTCTGGATGCGATATCCGGACTACGCTGTTTTCCGGCACGCGGATAATCAGAAATGGTTTTGCATTGTCATGGATGTGCCGCGCGATAAGCTGGGATTGACCGGCACGGAGCGTGTTGACGTTCTCAACGTGAAAATGCACGATGTGCTTGAAGCCGATTTCCTGAAACAGCAGCCGGGGTATCTGCGCGGATACCACCTCGGCGGCAATTGCTGGGTTTCGATCCTGCTGGACGGTACCGTGCCGCTGTCGGAAATCTGCGCGCATATTGACGAGAGCTTCCGCAACACGGCGGCCAAGAAACATGTGGCCGCATCCTCCCGAAACGGGATACATAATGTATAAAAAGGAGCCACTCCCGAAAGAGAAGCACCCAAACGAAGAAAGGAGCATCCATGGCGCTGTTTTTTCAAAAAATCGTATCGGCTTTTCTGTCCGTTATCTTGTTTTTGGGACTGTACAGAGGAGGGATTGAGATGAAAAACGAAATACCTGTTCCCGAGTTAAATCTGTCTGCCGAAGATATAACAAACGGTTACACGGTAACGATTCCGCGGATCTCGGGAACAATGAGATTCAACCGCATTTCATTTTCTTACGAGACCACGGCGGCGGTTCGCGCTGTCGTCTCATACAGGACGGATATGAAAACGGTTGAGGAAGAATTGCTGATGAGCTCGAAATCACGCAGGACATCCATGCTGCTTGACGGTTATCTTGACCGCAGAACCGCTTCGCGGCTGATCTCGGTGCGTTTTGAACCCATCGTAGCCGGCGAAAGCTGCGTTCTCAGCGTCTCGGACTTCGCCTGCGGCTTACAGCAGCCGCCGAAGGATGACGTTCTGTTCCTTGAAAACGATCATTACAAGGCGGGCGTCAACCTGAAATGGGGCGGCGGTCTCTCCTGGTTTGAGGACAAAGAGAACGGCGGCTACGAAAATCTGCTGAACAATCATGACACCGGCCGTCTTGTGCAGCAGTCCTATTACGGGCCGTCGGAGATCGAAGGTTATAAAAACGGTGTGTACGGCGATACCGTATGGAGCTATAATCCCGTACAGGGCGGCGACCAGTATGGTAACAACAGCAAACTTGTGGCCGTTGAAAAAAGCGATGATGCCATCTGTGTCGTCTGCCGTCCACTCGATTGGGCACAGGACAACATGCTCACACAAACGTATTACACAAGCGTGTATAAACTGACGGACAAGGGGCTGACTGTAAAGAATTCGGTGGTGGATTTTCTCAAGACGCCATGGACGGACAGGGAACAGGAGCTTCCAGCGTTTTATGCCGTCAGCGCACTTGGCAACTTTTGGTTCTACGACGGCGATCGGCCATGGACAGGTGATAAATTGCGCGTGGAGCGTGATCTGCCGTTCTGGGCAGGAAAACCCGCATTTCAACTAAAGAACGAAAATAACGAAACGTGGTGCGCGTGGACGGACGACGGCGGCTACGGCGTGGGACTGTTTACACCGAAAGCGACGTCTCTGCTCGCGGGCCGGTATCTGTATGACGGTTCCGCCGACGCGGGGTCCGACTCCACGAATTACGTGGCTCCGCTCGGCGTTTTCGGGCTGAAATATGACGAACCGTACAGCTATGTCTACTACCTGACGGCGGGAAATATTGATGAGATACGAAATACCTTCCGAGACGGCGGCAATTTAGAGGGCGGCGATTTCAGACGTGTTTTTCCCGATATGGGCGTTTGCGACCCGCACGTGCATATTTTTGAAGGAAAAGCCTATCTGTATTCCAGCCACGATTACGGCCCGGGACAACCGATTTACCGCATGGACGACTGGCGCGTGTTTTCCTCTGATGATCTTGTCAACTGGAATCTGGAGTTCACACTTCGACCGGAGGATACCTTCCTCGGAACGGATCATGAATGCTACGCCACCGACGCGGCGGAACGAAACGGCAAGTATTATCTCTATTTCTCCGACCAGCAGCGCTGCACCGGCGTCGCGGTAAGTGAGAACGGCCCCGGAGGACCGTACGTCGATGCGCTCGGAAAACCGTTGCTCCCGCAGGGACTCGTGGATACCGCCTGCTATGACCCGACGGTATTCATCGACGATGATGAAAACAAGACGCCGTACATTATGTTCGGGTATACGGTCTTTGGCAAGAAGTATTATATCGCACGGCTAAACGAGGACATGGTATCACTTGCGGAAGAACCGAAGGCAGTCGAGATCATAGACGGCTGGCAGAACGACGCGTGCTGGATCACCAAATGGGGCGATACCTACTATCTGAACTCACATGGCGGTGAATACGCGACGAGCAAGAGCGTCTACGGACCTTATACGTACCGCGGCAGGATCTGTCAGGATTGCTTTACCGACCACGGCACATTTTTCACCTTCCATAACCAGACTTATTTTACCTACGGCGTCCCGGAAAACTACGGCAGCGGAGAGCCGCTCGATCCGTATTACAGAACGACGAAGTTTGTTTACGCCCATATGAAAGACAACGGCGACATAGTGACCGATGATTTTATTAAAAAAGTCGGCGTGGGGCAGTATGACGCGTCGTGGGAGGCCATCAACGGCGAGTGGTTTTTTGACGCTGCCGACGGTATCGTCAAAAAGGAAAACGACGACGGGTTTGAGCTGCGCGGCATCAAGGACGGCTCTTATCTGTCCTTCCCGAATATCCGTACTATGCCGGCTAACGCCCTTCTTATGCTCCGCGTTGCAAACGGAAATGACTGTCCCTGCACAGTGGAAATACATAAAGACAATCCCGACGGAGAGCTGCTTGGCAGTTGCGAAGTCGGAAACACCGGAGGCTTCGATAACTTTGAGACATTCAATGTCGCCCTGTTCAACACCGCCGGAACACACGGGATTTGCTTTGTCTTTCACACCGAAGCCGATGAGGCGCTGCGATTTGAAGACTTCTGCTTTGCAACAGCCGACTGATCATGTGCTAAAAACGATTTTTTACTGCGTTTCCAATACAGCTGCGGTACGAAAACCGCCAATGTGCCATGTAAACACACCTCCTTGAAAGTGGGATAGATCATGTATAAAAAAGAGCCTCTCCCGCAGGAAAGCTCCCGAACGAAGAACTGTACCGCCGTCAGGTCGAAACGCTGAAACTGTTCCTGTCAAAACACGCCATCACGCAGGCGCAGTATGACAAAAGCTATCGGGATCTGACGGAGAAGATGCATATGGGGAAGACTGCCGGTTGATAGAATCGAGATGATCAGAGTTGGTTTGAAGGCGACGCCTGTTTTCGTCTTTCCATCCATTCTGCGAGCATAGCGCCGCCGATGATGCAGGCAGCTCCGATCATCTGCAGAGCTGTCATTCTTTCGCCCAAAAGCAGCGCTGCAAAGCAGACGGCAGACAGCGGTTCGAGATATCCGCACAAAGCGACAGTCTGTACCGGAAGTTCAGATAACGGGGCAAAATACAAATAGCAGCCGATTCCGGTGTTCACTATGCCGAGCACCAGAATCCACGGCCATGCCGCTGCGGGGACATGAATCACAAACCCCTGCTTTACGCCGATGAAAACAGCAACCGTAAGGAAACTGACCGTCAACTGAATGACTGCATTTTCCATCCCGGTGATCTGCCCTGACTGTTTGTTCAGCGTGACCATAATACAATACAGGATCGCAGACATCGCACCGCAAAACAATCCCCAACGGCTACCGGTTCCGACAGCCAGCTTTCCGTTGACCAAAACGATTCCAATCAGAACGATCACGAATCCTGCCGCTTTCTGGACAGTGAGCTTCTCTTTAAACAGCAGCGGAGACAGAATCATCACGAATACCGGACCGCAGTAATACAGCAGAGAAGCCAAGCTGACGCCGATCTGCTGATACGCTTCGTACAGAAACATCCAGCTTGCCCCCATGGCTATGCCGGAAAAAATAACGAATAACGTATCGCGTTTGTTCACTTTCGGATGAAGATTACCCTTGCGCAGAAAAAACAGCAGAATCAGCAGCACGCTCCCAATCAGTGTACGCAGGAAAACGATTTCATAACTGGTCAAGGGGATATGTCCGGCAACGATCCCATTCAGTCCAAACAGCAGTAAAGCGCATAGATATTTCATCAATGCTGTTTTATGTTTATTTGTTCCTGTTTCCACACCTTGGTGTCCCATGCGTTTTCCCTCTTTCATGTTTCTCTTGCAAAAAGTATATCATGTTTGCTATAATCTATAAAGCGAATGTTTTCTATGCTTAACATCGAAAAGAGGAATATATCACATGGACAGTCATTTGCAGAAAATCCAAGCATTCCTTACGACGGTCGAGTGCGGCAGCTTCACCAAAGCGGCGGATATTCTGGCTTACGCACAGTCCTCCATCAGTAAAATGATCGCCGATCTGGAGTCGGAATGGGGCGTCGTTCTGATGGAGAGAAGCCGTGCGGGTGTACAGGCGACTTCGGACGGACTTGCAATGATTCCGTATGCAAGAGAGCTTTTGAACTGCTACCGCAAGGCGCAGGAACAGGCATCTGCTTTATCCGGAACACAAACAGGACTTGTCCGTGTCGGGACGTTTTCCAGTGTAGCCGAGCATTGGATTCCGTCGATTATAAAAAGATTTCAGCAGGATTATCCGGGGATTCGGTATGAGTTTTTGCTGGGAGATTATGCCGAGATCGAGCAGTGGATCTTTGAAGGGCGTGTGGATTGCGGCTTTCTTCGGTTACCGACAAAACCACAGTTTACAACGATCCGGCTGGAAAAAGACGAGTATGTCGTAGTTTTGCCCGCAAATCATCCGCTAACCGCCAAGGAAACCATACAGTCGGACGATCTGAACGGCCAGCCGTTTATGCTGCTTGAGCACGGCGGCAAGACTGACGTATCAGAGATTCTGGAACGCTATCGGATACAGCCGGATATCCGGTTTACGACATGGGATGATTACGCAATTCTGTCAATGGTCGAGAGCGGTTTGGGAATCAGTATTCTGCCGAAGCTGATTCTTCTGCGCAACCCGTATCGGGTTATAACGCGAAGCTTTTCCGAACCGTTTTATCGGGAGATCGGACTTGCCATGAAAGATGTATGTACCGTATCGGCATGTGTGCGAAAATTTGCCGACTATCTGGAATACAGGAACAACTAATCCGTATGCTTCCGAATACAAGGATTGTCCATATACTAATGTATAAAAAAGAGCCTCTCCCGCAGGAAAGCTCCCGAACGAAGAACTGTACCTCCGTCAGGTCGAGACGCTGAAACCGTTCCTGTCCAAGCATGCTGTCACGCAGGCGCAGTATGACAAAAGCTATCGGGATCTGACGGAGAAGATGGGGTTTGTAAAGCCAAATCAATGATTGAGTCGTGGTCGCATAAATGTATAAATTAAAAAAGGTGGGCACATCAAAATGACAAGAAAGGCATTTTTATCATTTTTGTTATCTGTTGTCATGACATTCATAATATGTACGCCCGCTTTTGCCGCAGCGCCGAATGATAGCGCGACAGCGCAGTCTGTAGCTGCCGTATCCTCCGAAGACATGGTGGAAAGCAACGCTTTTATCGACTTTGTACGCGATTTCTTTGCCGGGGTCAAAGCGTTTTTTACCCGATTATTTCCGTTCCTGCAAACGACGAAACGTTTTCCGACGGACAATGTCCGTAAAAAATACGGCGACAGCGTAGCTGCGCTCGATTCCTACGCTGACTACGCCTTTTCCCAAGTGCAGGCAAAACCGCTTGTTGATGTTTCCTTTGACGACATTGACAATCTTGACCGGCTTGCCGACAGCGAAGTCGGCCTGTCCGACTCGTCCGGTGCGTATCTGACTACCGGACGCTTCGGGTTGCGCCAGGCGCTTGCGCTCAATTCGCCCGACACATATATCACACTGCCCGACAAGGGAGAGCAGGATGCTCTGACGATCTCCCTTTGGATCAACGCCCGTGATCTGCAAACCCGTGAAGACACTGCTCAACCCCGCGTGAGCACGCTGCTGGATACCGATACCGGCGCGGGACACGTTACGTTGAAATTCGTGCATACCGGTACGCCGTCTTATGCGGATCCCGAAAGCGGAGATGCTGTAATGGGCACAAACAGCACAAAGCTTGTTTTTATCGTTGAAGGCAATTCAGGCGGATCGTTTGAAGACAGCGGCGTGTTCGCCAACAACACACAATTTTGCAATTTTGAATATACGATGGCGGAAAAATATGCGGTCGGCAGCGACGCCTGGGTCGTTCACCCCGAAGGACACTGCTGGTTCCACATCGGCGTTGTGTATGAACCCGAAAAAGGCGACGTGACTTTCTATCACTGCGGTAAGCTCGATTCTACAAAGCATTTTGATACGGCAGTCAAGCCCGTCCTCAACGGCATAAGGATCGGTGCCGGTAACGCTGAGGGCGAATATTTCGACGGTACGGTAGACGATATTCGCATCTATGGACAGGCGCTGACGCAGGCGGATATGGATATTCTCGCAGATTACGAGCGGGACATGTGGGTCAACCGTACTGCCTGCGATTGGGAAGAAAGCACGACTGTGCTTTACGTCAACGGCAAAACAGGCGGCGACGAAAATCCCGGTACAGAGGACGCACCCTTTGCCACGGTCAAAAAGGGCGTGGAGTCCATCGCAGCACCCGGAACAAAGCTCATTATTGCGCCGGGACTTTACCGCGAAGCAGGCATCAACCTTACCGCAAGCGGTACTGCGCTTCAGCCCGTTATCATCGAAGCGGAAGCCCCCGGAGAGACCGTCCTTTCCGCATCCGTCCCCTTTGACGGGTGGCGAAGGACAATGTCCCTGCACGTCTACGAAAACGACTGGAACTATGACTACCCCTGCCGCACTGACACGCCGGGCAATGCAATCATCGGCAGGAGCGATCTCATCCTTGTTGACGGCGAACCGATTGCCCCTGTCCTCAGCAAAAAGGCGCTGAGAAACAACAGTTATTACATTGACACAGCTGCTGATAAAATCTATCTGAAAACGAGAAAAGCCCTCGGCAAATGCAACGTTGAGCGGGCTTTGCCCGGAGAGAACGGCGCGGGCGCGTATATTCTCGACACCAACAGCAGCGATTACGTCGTCCTTCGCGGTCTTTCCTTTACGAACTGCGCCACTATGATCTGGGGCAGCAGCATGGTCGAAATGCACAAGCCGCAGCACATTCTGGTGGAGGACTGCATGTTTAACAATTCCGGTACAGCAGGACTGGGCTTTGAACACGGCTCAAATGACAGAACGGTTGAGGATGTGCTGATTCGCCGCTGCTCCTTCCGCGGCGATTGCATGAGCGGAATCGGGGCAGGATTCAGAAGTATGAATTTCGTGGTGGAGGACTGCAAATTCACGAGCATCGGCCAAAAGATAGACTGGGGCCAATACGACGCTGCCGACCCCGCCACAACAAAAATGATGGTTTGCAAGAATGTTACATGGCGCGGCTGCCGTTTTGCCCACAACACCTCCAATGATCTGTGGTTTGACAATTACAACTGGAACATCGACGTGGACAGTTGCTGCTTTGTTGACAATGCATCAGGCATTGCTGTCCACATAGAGATTGACGTGCCGGGCGTACGCGTAAAAAACAGCGTACTTGACGGCGGCATACGTCTTGCAAGCGCGGAAGGCGCTGTACTCGACAACAATATCTTTCACAGCAACGACAACCCGCTGATTGACAACTGGGGCATGGAGTACCGTTACGGAATCTTCGGCCCGGTATACACATGGAAGAACACGGTTCTGACGAACAACACATTCTATTGCGGGAATAAGTGGAAGACAGAATCCATTTTCGACCTGCCGCCTCATGAATCCTTCTATGATATGTACGCCAACGGAAATCGGTTTTACGTCAAAAACGGTCTGCAGATCGAAAAGTCTTACAGAGTTCAGGATAAAAAGTGTGATTTCAAGACTCTGGTCTCAGCGATCGGAGATGCAAACGCCGAATTTTTATGCAGAAATCCTTTTGTAAACGATGGCACAGCGACAGTCAGCTTCCGCGACAAAGCGTCCGCCGCAAACGGATACGTCGCGAGAAATCAGGTGCCGGTGGAACTTTCAAAGCCACTCAACGAGGAATGCACCGTCTATTACACCGTGTGGGACTATGATGCGGAAACCGTCATTCGCGAGGGCGAGATCCATTTTGATAAGTTTGAGCAGCAGAAATGGATTCACGTCGGAGACAGTGATCGGAATACGCTTGTTGAAGTGAGCGGCATTCAAAATATCGGTCTCGGTGAAAACAGCTTCCATTACCGCAAAGCTTCATAAGAAAGGAAATAATCATGAACCCATTTGCCATTATCGTTATCGTCTTTGTAGCAGCCGCCGCTCTTTTT
>JAFSYM010000025.1 GCA_017450005.1 Clostridia bacterium | reverse complement strand
TGTCGGCATCGCGCAAACACGTGCGGGCATGACCGCCCGCAAAAACGAAAAGCACCGCAGGCATAACCTGAAACAAACGAACAAAAACAACCCGCTGTCATTGCGAGCGAAGCGAAGCAATCCGTCTCCCCGAAAAACGTGCAGACAGGAACAGGGGGAACGGATTGCTTCGTTGCTAGAGCGCCTCGCAATTGAGACGAAAAAGAATTCCTCTTCACGGAATTTTGTGGGATAAGTAAACGTACCCTTGTTTGTCATTGTGAACGCCTTTATGGCGCGCGGCAATCCGTTCTCCTTCTTGTTCATTTATGCACTGCCGGGGTTACGGATCGCCGCGTCGCTTCGCTCCTCGCGATGACACCGCTCTTTACCGACATCTGACCATCCCACAAAAATCCGTGATGAACCATAAAAAGGCTGCGCTCTCCCGAACGGAAGAGGCAGCCCTCGTGATGGTTGGTTGGTTGGATGGTCAGTCGCCGCTTTCCATACTGCGGTATTTTTCACGTGTGGCGATTCCGCCGCGGATATGCCGCTGCGCCTTATTGACGTCCAGCACCTCGCGCACCTCGTGATACAGCGCGGGATTCAGCCGCCGCAGACGCTGCGATACATCGGTATGTACCGTGGATTTGCTCACGCCGAATTTTTTGGCCGCGTCGCGCACGGTTGTCTGATTTTCCACAATATATTCGCCAAGCTCTACGGCGCGTTCCTCTACGATTCCTTTCAATCTGTCCGCCTCCTCTCGTGTCAATGACATCGTATGCGGACAGATGGTTTTTTATGCTTATGAGCGCAAGAATATGCTTACTCCATTGCTGCATCCACAAGCTGACAGTACTGATGCTCGCCTTCGTTGTAGGTATCAAAAACGCCCGTTACCGTTATCTCCGTTCCTTCCTGCGGATAGTCGTCCGGGTACGTTCTCTCCTCCTTTAAAACGAACTCAATGCCTTGGGCGCAGCAGGCCGTTGCGTCAGAGATGAGACAGGCATAATAGTACTTGTTATCTCCCTGCGCAACAGCGAATGCGCCTTGCATCCGGACGCGTTTGCCCATATAGTTTTCGGGCGTATTCATCATATTGTATACTTCGGAGTATACCATCGTCGAGCCTAATTTCGTCAGATCCACATCTACCGTTTCGGCAGCATCGGCACGGCCTTGCGCGGGAGAAGCCTCCGCCACTGTACCGGATGTGGTTTCCGGCGTCCGGGTACTGCCGCTTAATTGCGACTGCACTACGTCATCGACGGATTTTCCCTGATTGCCGTACTTCTGCGATGCAGACGATATGCCGCACCCGGTCAGCGAGAGACAGAGCAGTAAAACGATAATCATATAGATCCTTATTTTCATTGGACGATACCTCCGATCATTCTGACAGACGCGGTAACGGGCATGCCGGGATTCTTCCGTTATTGCAGCGCCTGCTTCAGGATGTCCAGATTCTTCTCCATAATCGAAAGGTACGTTGTCCCATTCTGTACGTCGTCGGCTGTTACGGACTGCATGGAATCCAACGTCAGGATCGTCTGATCTTTCGCCTTTGTGGTATTTTTGATTGTATTGGCAATTTTCCCGTCGGCGCTTTCAATCTGCATGATCGTGCGCAAGCCGAGTTCATCCGCCTTGCCTGCAAGGAATGCGATCGTCTCAAAGCTCGCTTCGCTTTCCGCCGAGCAGCCGACAAAAGCGGCGTAGTAGTCCAGACCGTAATCATCCGTGAGATAACGGAACGGGAAACGGTCGCCGAAAAGTAGCGTCTTTGTGTTCGCTGCCGCAACAGCTTCTTTGTATTGACTGTCCAGTGTATTCAGCTTTTCGATATAGGCATCCGCATTGTCGGCATAAATACCTTTATTGGCTTCGTCGATCTCTCCGAGCTTTTCGGCGATCGCTCTGCACAGTGCAGCGGCGTTTTGCAGCGAGAGCCAGACGTGTTCGTCTTTTTCCGGTTCCTCTTCTTCGCCCTCGTGATCGTCGGCCTCTTCCTCTTCGTGTTCATGTTCGTGCTCGGCCTCCATGCCTTCCACGATTTCCTCATCCTTTACGGCGTCTCCGAGCGCTTCGAGCAGATTGATGACAACCATGTTCGGATTCTCGGCAGTCGTCAGCGCGTCGTCAACCCACTCGTCCGATTCGCCCCCGACGTAAATAAACATGTCGCATTTAGCGATCTTCAGAATATCATCCGCAGAAGGCTGGTAGCTGTGCAGATCCACGCCGGTATCCAAAAGCATGGTCATATCGGCCTGGTTCGCTTTTTCACCTAAGATCTGTCTGACCCAATCATATTCCGGGAAAATGGTTGTGACAATGCTGAGTTTTTCGATACGGCCAGTCTCCGTATCGCCTGCTTTACCGCAGCCCGCCGCTAAGCATACAATCATCAGAAGACAAAGTACAAGAGATATAGTTTTTTTCATAGTTATAAACCCTCCGAATTATTACAAGAATCAAAAAACGGACGCAAAAATACAAGGGGGTTCGGTATATGCCGAGCAGCTCCGCCGGCAAAACGGCAGAGTTATCCCCTTGTCTTTTCTTTGTTATCTTGTCTAATTCGAGAGTTTGACTTTTAAGGATACGGGCGTTCTGTTGTCCGCCTGTTTCAAGCAAAGCCCGTCTGCAATACGTAGAAAACCGATACAGCCAACGGCAAAGGCAGCGGTAACCAGCGCGCTGCACAAAGCCTTGATGGTATGCTGACAAACCGAGACAAGCGCACAAACTGCGCAATCCTCACCGATACAGAAATGATCCGCCTCGTGCGCAATGACAAAAAGCGACGTTATCACTGTAATCAAGAAAAGTGCCGCAAACACGAGCGCTGCCAAGCGACGCTTCTTGTTCATGATAACACCGCCTTTCTCATATTTGAAAGATCGTTCTATTCGCAGACAAATCAAATGAACGCTATCCGAGTCCAATACCGCTGCATCATATAAGTCATCATAGCATCTGCCGGAACATTTGTCAAGCCGAAAGAACACTTCGTTTTCCGTACCCGGGCAGATTACCCGATTTCGAGGAACACGACGGCGCTCGGATCGAGTGTGCGCCGCAGCGTCAGCATTCCGTCTTCGCCGATTTGGGCGTCGCTTTCGGTCGGCGTAAGTTTTGCGCATTCGGTATACTTTTCGCGCAGGTTTTCAAAGTAGAACGCACGCGCCTGCGGGTCGGAAAGCGTCGTCGGATTATCCAGACACGGATCATCCGGCGACCACGCAAAGCAGTCGTCCGTAATGCCGTATGTTTTGCGGTCCTGCTGCCACTCGTCAAAGAAGTTGCACGTGTCGTCAATCTTCCACTCCTGCAGCGTCACGCGCTTTCCCGCAAGCTGCGGCAGATGCAGCCGGAGCTGCACGTCGGCGTTTTTGGAGTACGTCAGCTTGTTGCGGAAATTGTACACGAGCACACGCGCCGTATTCGTGCGCGGATCGAAGCTCGCCGCCCCGTCGACCTCAATGCCGAACAGCCAGCGCAGCGGCCGTGCGGTCGAACTCGTTGCAATGATCTGCGATCCCGCCATACGGTGAACGGCGCGCGCAACATGGTAGCTGACGGTCGGATAGCCCCTCAGTCCGTCGGACAGATACCCCCAGGACGAAAAATAGTCAATATTATGGCGGATGGTCTGTGTCCACAGACGCGCGTCGTACGCCGCCTGCCATGTCTGACCGACGGTGCGGCTGAAAAGATCGCTGCTGTCCGCGCCGGGCGAGGCATAGAGAATCCGACCCTCATCCACACCGTAAACCAGGTCGTGCAAGCCGTACTTCTCCGCCGTATCCCGCAGAGAATCAATCGCCTGCGGCAATGTTTTTCCACTTGTGAAATGACCGGGGTCATAGTCATAAAATGACGCGCTGAGCGAACAGATGCGTGTGCCGGTCTCGCCGGTTGCATAATTTCTGCCCACGGCCACGTGGCGGATAAACTGCGTCTCATCCCACAGCCCCTCGGTCACGACCATACCGTGCGCGCCGACAAACACATCCTCGCCGACCGCATCGATCAAAGCCTGCACGGTGTAGTCGTACAGCTTGCAGTAGGCCTCGCACGAGGCTTGCGGATCGCGGTCGCCGGCGTAAAACCACTGCTCATTCTCAAACTCGGTCATCACGCCGAACCGCCAGGCGGCGACTTCATCGCGGCCGAACGTCTGCACGAGCGTATCGGCCAGAGCGTAAATGTAGTTGTAGTATGCCGTATAGTCCGCCGGCGGGCGGACGTTCATGCCGTAGTCGCCGAGCACGGGCTCTGCGGACAGCTTGAGCGGCACGCCGCCAAGCTTGAGCATCGGCTTTGCGCCCAGCTGCAAGATGCTGCGGCAGTTTTCAATAAGGGGCGCAAAATCGTAGTCGTCCGTCACGCTGCGGTCAAGCGGATCGCGGAACAGGTCACGTTCCGCGGAGCCGCCGGAGCACTGCATGAGCTGTACATACTCCACAAATTCAAACACATCGTTTTCGGGATCTTTCTGTGCGTTGATGAGGTTATTGTTCAGACCCCAGACATTGACGTTGCTGACCTTATTGGAAATCACGTCTGCGGGGGCTGTGCTGTCCGCCGTAAACACCACATGCGACGTGCCGCAGAAAAGCAGTGAAAACAGCGAAATCACAAACAGACCGAGCGCGCGTAAGTGAAGCATACTATCCTCTCCTTTCTAAGATAGAATAACACATTTTATTCCTTCGCGCAACGAATATTTTACCGCACGAACGGGCATACTGCAAGCAGATCAGGAAAAGGACGGGATAAAAATGAAGCATCCGAAAAGAGTACATTCATCCGCAACGTACGCCGTGATGATCCTGTGTCTGCTCGCAGCAGCCGTCGGCGCATGGGGCACTGCAAAGCGCGACGCGCAGCTCAACCGAATGGAGGACGTGACATTCGACACATCGACACGCGCTCTCACGCAGTACACGCCTGTCGACGTGCCGGTCACGGGCGTTCCCTACACCGAGACGCTGACCGAAAAAACCGAATCCCTGACAGAGCCTGTCGTGACGTATCAACTGCCGATGGGCGATTTCATCTCCAAAGACTACTCCGGCGACGCGGTCGTCTACTCCAATACCATGCGCGACTGGCGCATCCACACGGGCGTGGACTTCGGCGACAATCGAGGACAGTCCGTGCTGGCGATCGCGGACGGCACTGTGACCGATGTGCGCGAGGACGCGCTCTGGGGCGTGGTGGTGACGATCGATCACGGCAACGGCGTTGTGGCGAAGTATTGCGGGCTGGAAAAAGATTCGACGCCCGAAGCGGACGCCGAGGTTGAAAAAGGCGTCGTGATCGGCAAGCTCGGCGAAATCCCCATCGAGAGCAAGGACGGCGCGCACCTGCATCTGGAGATCACGCAGAACGGCAAACGCATCGACCCGTGGAAGCTGCTGCGAAACTGAGTAAAGACAGGCGACGACGCTTTTGGCAAAAGAGAAACAAAGGAAGAGACTTTTCATCCGCAGTGTGTGGAGAAAAGCCTCTTCCTTGTTTGCAATCAGAATAATGCGACAGCACCTTTTGAAAAATTATAAAACGAAAGACCGGTGCAGCGCACCAATACGTTATTCGGACACGACTTCGGCGTGCGCAATCACGATCGGCGTGACCGGCTGCGCCAGCTCGCCTAAGGCGTTATAAGTACGCTCGACCTGCAGGAAGCTGTCCACCGTTTCCATGCCCTCGATCACCTTGCCGAATGCGGCATAGTTGCCGTCAAGCGAGGCGGAATATCTGTCGCTGTAGCAGATAAAGAACTGCGACGACGCGGAATTCGGATCATTGGTACGCGCCATGGAAATGACGCCGCGGTCATGGTGCAGCGTGTTCTGCGCAAAGCCGTTGGACGTGAACTCGCCGGGAATCGACGGTGCCTCATCCTTGCCGGACAGTGCGGGATCGCCGCCCTGCGCCATGAAATCATCCACGATGCGGTGGAACGTCAGGCCGTCATAGAAACCTTCGGACACAAGGCCGAGGAAGTTTTCGACCGTCTTGGGCGCGTATTCCGGATACAGCTCAACCTTGAACGTGTCGCCGTTTTCCATCGTAAACAGGACAAGACTGTGTGACGCATTGTCCGCGGCTGCCTTTGTCGCGTCCGGCTGCGCAGGCGTAACGTGTTTGCCGCAGCCGCACAGTGCCAGACTTGCGGTCAGAACCAGAATCAGCATGCATACGATCAACTTTTTCATGAATTATCATCCTTTGCTTTTTTTATACTTTTACTATACGAGTTTTTTCTCCGAATGTCAATCCTTTCAAGAATTGCGGTTGACAGAAAAAGCGGGATATGATAAAATGAATGCGTAAAAAAGGAAAGGAAGTTTTGACTATGCGAGCATCAAAGTTTCTGAAAATTGTCGCCGTTCTCCTGGCGGCACTGGCCGTTTTCATGACCGCATCCTGTTCCCTGACCGGCAGCGAGGGCGAAGAAGAGAGCACCACGGAGCGTCCGGCTGTTCTGCTGGAGGCAAAGCCTGTCTCCCAGGCGCAGATTCTCGATTTCTACAACCGCGCCGTCAACGCCATCAAGGCGCAGAAACCCGGCGTCAGTTCGAGCTTTGAAGCGAGCGTACGCGACGTGGACACCGGCGACAACGCCGATGCCGAAGCGTTGATCGAATTTGCCAAGAACTTCTCCGACGCGCTTGAGGAAGTCAACGATCAGAAAGAATTCGGCAGCGATCTGAACGATTTCCTGCCGCTCAAGGGCACCGATACCGTCAGCCGTCTGACCGAAGCCGACATTGAGAAGGCCGAAATCGCGGATGTGGAAGACGATCTGTATTCTTACGATCTGCACATCGTGCTCAAGGACAGCGACGCCGCCGGTCCCGCGGCTGCTGCGTTCGACTTCGATGCCGACAAGAACGAGATCCTCAGCACGTTCACCGACTACAGAAACGTCGTGGAAGTCAGCGACTATGACGTATCCTACAACGGCTGCGAAATCTTCGCGCGCATCAACAAAGAGACCAACCGCGTGACGAGCCTGCATCTGGTCAAGAACTGCATCGTGACCGCCACGGTCAACTTCACCGGCACGCTTGCCGAAATGGGCGAAACAGACGTTTCCTTCAACCTGCAGCAGAACCTTGAGTTCTATGATTTCATCTGGGACGCACCGACCGAGTCTGTCACAGCCGAATAAAACGGAGGCAGCATTATGAAAGCAATCGTAACCAAAATTACCGCTTTTCTTCTCGCCGCAGTTGATCTGCTGGTGTTCGGTATTTTGCCGATGCCCTCGCTGGTCGGGCGCGGAATCGCAACAGCGGATGATCCGATTTATCTGACCGCTCACCGCGGCGTCAAGGCCAAGGCGCCCGAAAACACGATTCCCGCCTATCAGATTGCCATCGACATGGGGTTTTACTCTGTGGAGACAGATGTGCATCTGACAAAAGACGGCGTGTGGGTGATCAGTCACAACGACAACATCAAAAAGTGGTACAACGGCGACGCGGAAATCGCGGAAACGAACTACGCCGATCTGCTCAAATACAGAATCAAGGGCGGCCCCGGCTGGCTCAAGTACGGCACGCTGCGCATCCCGACGCTTGACGAATATCTCGACCTTTTCATTGGTACGAAATCGCGCCCGCAGATCGAGATCAAAACATCCGGCGACGACTACAAGGGCATCGACAAAATCCTGGAAGCGGTTGAAAGCCGGAATCTCGGCGAACAGGCGCTCATCATCAGCTTTGACCTTGGACAACTTCAATACATCCGGCATACGCTGCAGTCGGATATCGAACTGTGGTACCTGTGCGGCGAGATCACGCAGAAAGAAATTGACGAAGCCAAGACCATCGGCGGCAACGTCTGGCTCTCCTGCAACTGGGAACAGAATACAGTGGAGACCATGCAGAAATCGGTCGACGCCGGCATCCCTGTGTCGATGTGGACTGTGGATTCCCTCAAGGATGCGCGTATGCTGTACGAAGCCGGCTTCCGCTACATGGAGACCGACCGGCTGGCGCCGTGATTCGGAATTTGTAGAGGACAATATACTGTTCACGGCGGGACTGTAGGGGCGGGCTGCCCCCCGGACTTTACTGTGCTATGCCGTGAATCGCGGGCGGATACGATCCGCCCCTACGCCGCACTTTCTGTGCGCGCATCTACAATCTACCATCTAATATCTACCGTCTAATTGCATTGCGAGCGCAGCGAAGCAATCCGCATCTCCACGACGGACGGAACGATGGCGGACAAACGGGCGGATGCGATCCGCCCCTACGCCGCATCTTCTGTGCGCGCATCTACAATCTACCATCTAATATCTACCGTCTAATTGCATTGCGAGCGCAGCGAAGCAATCCGTACTCCGCAGCAGGCTCGTTTCCGCACGCAAGGGACACGGATTGCTTTGTCGCCTGACGGCTCCGCGCAAT
>JAFSYM010000005.1 GCA_017450005.1 Clostridia bacterium | reverse complement strand
TTGCTGTGCGAAGCGTTCGCACAGCAAGTGCAAGGTTTTTGCGGTATTTACTGCAAAAACCTTGCACTTTGAACAAAGCAAAATGCGTTCAAAAGGTTGATTTATAATGCATTTTGCTTTGTTCAGCAGGCATTAAGTAAATGTCCCCTTGTTTGTCATTGCGAGCGCCTTTATGGCGCGCGGCAATCCGTTCTCCTTCTTATACATTTATGCACTACCGGGGTTACGGATCGCCACGTCGCTTCGCTCCTCGCGATGACACCGCTTTTTATCGATATCTGACCATCCCCAAAAAAACGTGAAGATCGGTTTAAAATGCCTCGCGCACCAACCGCACGAGATCCGAAGCCATCAGCCGCAGACAGCGCCAGACCATCTGCGCGAAATAGACGATCTTTTCCTGCAATGGCTTATCTTCGGGTTTCTGCAGCTCGGTATCCGGTCGCGCATAATCCTGCGCATACAGCTGCAGTGTGCACGACATCACGGCGTGATCGGTCAGCGCCTGCGGTACGTCGGGACGGTCGGTGTAGTATTCGTAACCGAAGTCGGTCACGTCGAACGACAGGCCGTCGCCGCCGCGGTACAGGACGCGCTCATAGGAGTCCCACAGTCCCCAGAACTCGTTGTCGTACTGCGCGTTGTAGCGGTCGATGATCTCCTGCGCGTCGTCACCGCGCAGATAGTTGCCGTCATTGACGAATTCGACCCACGCATCCTTGTACTGGCCGTCCGCAAGCATCGTCTCGTAGAATTCGGCGTAGTAGTACGTGTGCAGCGTGCAGTTGAAGTCGCCGGTAATCAGGATCGGCCGTCCGGCGGAATGCGCCTCGATGTACTGCGAAAGCTGGATGAACTGCGCTTTTTTGGCGAGCTGGTCGCCCATCGAGCGGGATGCATCTGTGTGGATGTTGTACAGGTCGATCAGCATTCCGTTCACATCCAGCGTGCATTTGAGGAAGCCCTTCGGCGTCAGACCGTCGTTGTCGTCGGTCAGAATGCCGTTGAATTGCGTCCAGGCTACACGGTCGACATTGTAGATCGGGTATTTGGAAAACACGTTCAGGCCGTCTCCGGCGGGGATGCCGCCGCTGGTAAAGGTCTGATACGGATAGTCGGTCATCTGCCGTGCGAGCAGTGCGTGGTACTGGAAATCCTCCTGTACGGCAACCACATCCGCGCCGCTTTCATTGAGCATCCGCCCGAGTGTACGTTCGGCGTGCGGGACGAATTTGTGCTCCGGAGCAAACAGCATCGGGATCGGCAGACCGCCGACGTTGGAGCAGATCACGGTCAGGGACGGCGTCTGTGTGCTTTCCGCATGTGCAGAAAACACGCAGCAGAACAGAAACGCAAAAATGAGCAGGATCGAAAGGATTCTTTGACTCTTCATGATTCAGACCTCTAAAAAAACAGTCGGCTGAAACATATTGCTCAGCCGACCGTTGGTTTTGTTTTAATTATTCTGCAGCGTCCTCGGCAGGCGCAGCATCCTCAGCGGGAGCGGCATCCTCTGCGGGAGCGGCTTCTTCGACAGGCGCTTCTTCTTCTTCTGCTTCTTCATCCGCAGCAGCAGCCGGGATATCCAGAACCGGATCCAGCAGCGCGCGGATCGACAGGCTGACGCGCTTCTTCTCGAAGTCGATGCCGGTGATCTTGACCTTGACGGTCTGGCCGATGGACAGCTCGTCCTCAGGTTTCTCGATGCGGCGGTTGGCGATCTGGGAGATATGGATCAGACCGTCGATGCCGGGAATCACACGGGCGAACGCACCGAACGTTGTCATGCCGACGACCTCTGCGTCCACGATGGAGCCTTCCGGATAGTCACGGCGCAGGATTTCCCACGGATTGTCCTCTGCCTTTTTGTAGCCGAGCGAGATCTTCTTGTTCTCGGTGTCGAGCTTCTTGATGTATACCTCGATCACATCGCCGACGCTGAATACCTCGGACGGATGCTTGATGTGCTTCCAGGACATTTCGGTGATATGTACCATACCGTCCACGCCGCCGATGTCGACAAATGCGCCATAGGACGTGAGGGACTTGACAGTGCCCTGATAGACCTGGCCGACTTCGGCCTGTGCCCAGAATGCCTCGGCCTTTTCCTGACGCTCCTCGCGCAGCACGGCCTTGATGGAGCCGACAGCACGTTTGCGCTGCTTGTTGACCTCGATGATGCGCAGACGCACCTTTGTGCGCAGCAGATCCTCAAGCGGCTGGTTTCTGGACTCGGTCGCAAGGCTGGCCGGAACAAAAACGCGCACACCCTTGGTCAGCACGAGCACGCCGCCCTTGATGACATCGGTCACGATACCCTCAAAGATGGTGCCTTCGTTCTCGGCTTCCATAATGTCTCTCCACGCCTGTGCAGCGTCAAAGCGCTTCTTGGAAAGCATGACGGTGCCTTCGGCGTCGTTGGTCTTCATGATGATCAGATCGATCACATCGCCGACCTTCAGTTCCTTTTGCGGATCGGCTGTGGGATCATTGCTGTATTCGTCAAGCGGGACGAAACCGGCATGCTTTCTGCCGATGTCGACCTGAATCTCCGTCGGGGAGAAGCCCATGACAACACCCTTGACCTTTTGGTCGGTGCTCATGCTTCTAAGCGATTCTTCCAGAGCCTCCGAAAACTCCACGTCGTCACTTGACTTCGCAGGTTCGGCTTTTGTCACCTCCTCTGCAGCCGGCGTTTGCGCGGCATCATCAAGTTCGATTGCGTTGGTTTCCACGATTTCGGACATTGTTTTAAGTACCTCCTTTATAATGCCAGCAGGAGTGGAGGCTCCTGCGGTTACACCAATGCGCGAGCGGCCGACGAAGTCCGCGGCGGACAATTCCGAGGCCTGCTCGATCAGAATAGTGGGGCAGTGCGCGCTGCAAACGGCAAAGAGCTTGGCCGTATTGGAGCTGCGGCGACCGCCGATGACGACCATCGCGTCGGATTCTGCGGCCAAAGCGGCAGCCTCCGATTGGCGATCTTGTGTCGCAATACATATTGTATCAAAAATTTTCGCGTTTGTACAGTGTTTTTTTATGATTTTTTTACACTTTTTCCACTCTTCCACGGAAAAAGTGGTCTGTGCAACAAAAATAAATTCCTTATCGGAACAATCCAGACTTGACGCGAGCATTTTTTCCAATTCGTCCGCGTTTGGAAAGACTGTCGCGGGCGCACTTGCGTGCCCGACAATGCCCTGCACTTCGGGATGCGTGGCGTTTCCGGCGATCCATACAGCGTCGCACGGCGACTGCACGATCCGGTGAATCTTGCGCACGAACGGGCAGGTAGCGTCCACAAACTCTATACCGCTTTGCTGCAGTTTCTGCACGACAGTCGGCGCGACGCCGTGCGCGCGGATGACGACTGTCTCGCCGCTTTGCGCCTGCTCCGGTTCCGAGATGGTGCGCGCGCCTTTTCTATGCAGATCGTCGACCACCTGCGGGTTGTGAATGAGCTGACCGAGCGTCGCCACACGCTTGCCTTCGGCGACCAGATCGTATGTCATACGCACGGCTCTGTCCACGCCGAAGCAGAAGCCTGCCGTTTTCGCCAGCGTTATTCGTGCTTCATTTGCCATAACTCGGTAATCTTCTCCATGACGAATGCGGCGGCGTCGCGCAGTGTCTGCGCGTTGTGCTCGTCATCCTCCAGACCCAGCGCTTCATACGGAATGACTTCGCCGTAGCGAATGGTGAGGCGGGAGCGGAAGTGCGGTTTCCCGTCGAAATAGATGCACACCGGCAGGATATTGGAGTGTGTTTGGTTGGCGATCATCGCAACACCGCCTTTTGCGCGCTGCGGCGTGCCCGTCTTGGAGCGCGTGCCTTCGGGGAAAATGCCCAGCACGTGACCGCGGTCCAGCAGCGCCTGCGCATAGCGGATCGCCTTCATGTCCACACGGCCGCGATCCACGGGGAACGCGTTCATCGTCGTCAGCAGCCAGCGGGGAAACGCCTTTTTAAACAGCGAAACCTTTGCCATGAAGTGCACGGTACGCGGACAGTTTTCCGCGATGAAAACGGGGTCGATTGCGGTGATATGATTGCACGCGACGATGAAATTGCCCTCCTGCGGGATATTCTCCAGACCGATGACCTGCTCGCGGAAAACAAATTTGACGAGAAAATGGATCACCGGACGGATCATCGGATAGGCTTTGCTCTCTTTGTCGGGATCGTAGTGAAAGGGTTTACTCATGATACTCTCTCCTTTATGATCTGCATGAGCGCATCGAGCGCCTGGGCAAAATTGAGATCGGATGTGTCGAGTAAAACGGCGTCGTCCGCCTGCCGCAGCGGCGCTACGGCGCGGTGCGAGTCGTTGTAGTCGCGCTGCACGATGTCGGCAAGCACCTCATCGAACGGAGTCGGCATGCCTTTTTCTTCCAGCTCCTTACAGCGGCGTGCGGCGCGCGTTTCAGGCGAAGCGGTCAGAAAGACCTTGACGCGGGCATTGGGCAGTACGACTGTGCCGATATCGCGGCCGTCCATGATGCAGCAGTTTGCGGCGGCAATGTCGCGCTGCAGGGAAAACAGAAAGTCGCGCACGCTCGGATGCGCGGAAACAGCGGATGCGGCCATCGACGCGTCCGGCGTACGGATCTCGGAGGAGACGTCTTCCTCGCCGAGAAAGACGCGCTGCTCGCCGTCGATGAAGCGAAGCGATACGTGCACCTGATCGAGCGCGCCGGTTACGGCCGCAGCGTCTTTGGGGTCGATGCCCGCACGCAGCATATAAAGTCCGACTGCGCGGTAGAGTGCGCCGGTATCGACGTAGATATAGCCCAGTGCGGCGGCGGCACGGCGGGAGAGCGTACTCTTGCCCGCACCGGCAGGCCCGTCGATCGCGATATTGACAACAGACATGGTTTAATGCTTCCTTTCGTACAAATCAAAAGAATAGAACAGTCCGTCCTGCTCATGCAGAACGCTGCGCTTTGCCAGACGCCAGTCGTCCGCCGCATCGAGATCCGGCAGGAACGTATCGGCCGGCTTTTTTGCATAAAAGCGCGTGATATAGGCGCGGTTGCAATACGGGAGCAGTTCCCCGTAAACGGCGCCGCCGCCGATGACGAAGACACGCTCGTGGTCATATCCGCGCAGCAGGTGCAGCAGTTCGTTGAGACCGCACGCCCTCGTCACGCCGTCGGGCGCAAAACTCGGATCGCGCGAAAGCACGATATTGACACGGTTCGGCAGCGGTTTTTGGTTCGGCATGGACAGAAACGTGTTCCTGCCCATCACGACCACGCCGCCGGTCGTCATTTTGCGGAACTGCACCATATCCGCCGATACGCGGTACAGCAGCTCGTTCCCGTAACCGATCCCCCAGTCGAGGGTCGCAGATGCAATCAGGTTCATATCGTTAAATCGCCACCGGAATCTTGTGATCAAATGCGTTGTATTGATAGCCTTCCAGCCGGAAGCTGTCGGGCGTGAAGTCATAGAAATTTGTGATCGACTTGTCCATGATGAATTTCGGGGCGGGGTAGGGCGTGCCCTTTAAAAGCTCCTTGACCAGCGGAATGTGGCGGTCATAGATGTGCGCGTCGGCGACGACGTGGACGAACTCGCCCGCTTCCAGTCCCGATACCTGCGCCATCATGTGCACAAGAACCGCATACTGCACCACGTTCCAGTTGTTGGCGACGAGCATGTCCTGCGAACGCTGGTTCAGAATCGCGTTGAGCCGGTTGCCCGACACGTTGAAGGTCATGCTGTAGGCGCACGGATACAGACCCATTTCGGACAGGTCGTGGTGGTTGTAGATGTTGGTCAGAATACGGCGCGAGCGCGGATTGTTTTTCAGGTCGAACAGCACCCGATCCACCTGGTCGAAGTCGCCTTCGGGGTAGTGGTGCTTGACGGAGAGCTGATAGCCGTATGCCTTGCCGATGGTGCCGTTTTCGTCCGCCCACGCATCCCAGATATGCGAGTGAAGCTGGTGAATGTCGTTGGACTTTTTCTGCCAGATCCACAGCAGCTCGTCGATTGCGGACTTGAATGCCGTGCGGCGCAGCGTCGTGATCGGGAACTCTTTGGACAGGTCGTAGCGGTTGACCATGGCAAAGGTTTTGATCGTGTGCGCGGGTGTGCCGTCCTCCCAGACGGGACGCACTTTGCAGTCCTCGTCCGAGACGCCGTGTTCCAGAATGTCGCGCAGATTGCGGATCAGGACTTCATCTGCATAGCTCATTGCGTTTCCTCCGTTGTTTGATTCTTTTTAAAAATATGTATGCCGTGCCGGATGCACTGCACGGCGACTTCGTCTGTTTCGCCGCCGAATTCTCCGTCGATCGACCACGGAATCTCAGCGCCGAGAAAATCGAACAGGAATACCTTGCCGGAGCGCACGACGATCGTCTGATCGTCAAAGATGCCTTTCTGCACGTCGGAGAAAACCCGCAGCAGCTCGGCGGGATTCTTCGGCTTGCGCACGAGCACCAGCTCCATCAGTCCGTCGTCGAACGAGACACACTCGCGTGGGAACTTCATCACGCCGCCGCCGACGGCATAGGCGTTGGTGACGGAGCCGAAGATGAACTCACCCTCGATCGTTTCGCCGTCCACCGTGACGCACAAAGGAATCGGCCGGATCTGCCGCAGCTCCTGTACGCCGGCCGCGAGATACGCCGCGTAGCCGAAACGGTTTTTGATATGCTGATCCGTCGCGTAGGACGATTTGGTGAACAGGCCGAAGCAGGCCGTATAGCAGAAGTAGCGCGACTCGCCGAACAGACCTACGTCCTGCGGCACAGGGTCGTTTTCGAGAATCAGCCGGATGGCGGCCATGTCGTCGATCGGGATGTCGTTGCTTTTGGCAAAGTCGTTGGTGGTGCCGCCGGGGATATAACCGATCGGTACGTCCGCGCCGCTTTGCAGCACGCCGTTGATCGTCTCGCTGAGCGTACCGTCGCCGCCGCGGCAGACAACCACGTCGAACTTCGGCGCGAGCCGTGCCGCAACGTCCGTTGCGTCCTGCGGTCCGGTCGTCAGGCGGATAAACGGTTCATAGATCGTATTCTGAAAATCGCTGCCGAAGCTGAAAGCGGTGCGCCGCGGTACAATACGACCGGAACGGGGATTGACCAGAATCAGCGCTTTTTTCTTTTCCATAATGGTGCCCCCGGTTTATCCCATTGCGTCCGTGGCATAGACGGTATAGTCGATGCCGTCGCCGGGATAAACGTACTCTTTGGTATAGTTTTTGTCGAGATACAGGTTCAGAACGTTCGAGCTTGCAAACAGCGGCTCGGCGTTGTACGCGGTCTCGACCGTGCGTTCCGATGTGATCGGCTTGCCGTTTTCATCGTGCAGCTCGCAGATGCACCGAACTGTGCGCGTCGGCTTGTCGAATGCCTGCAGCATGCCGAAATCCTGCGCCTTGACGTCGCTGCCGTGACGCAGCTCGATGCGCGATGTGCTGTCATTGTAGCCGTAGATCCACTCGATCGTTTTGAGTGTGAGCGTTTGCCTGGTCACCGTGCAGCGGCAGACGATGTCGGACGACGGCTCGTCGTTTACGATCTCAAACTGCCATGTGTCCGCGTCCGCGATTTCGATACGGCCGACCTCGCCGTCCATCATCTGCTCACAGATATCGAAGTCGATCGAGTAGTCCTCGCCGGAGTCGTCTTCTTCGTCCACAAAAACGGTGAATTGCAGATGATCGTCCTCTTTGGAATAACCGGTTTCGTCTATAAAACAATAGAAATCCTCGCCGATTTCAGGATCGACGGATCGGCGTGTCCAGACAGGCTTGCCGTCGTGCAGGAAGTAGTATGTTTCGGAATACAGCGTGTCGTTTTCGTACCGCAGCATCTGCACGCTCCCGTAGGCGGAGATCAGATTCGATACGGTGTTTTCACGCACCACGTCCTCGATTGTGAATCCGGCGGCAGGGGCAGATGCTGCCTCAGTAGAACTGTCGCTTGGAATTTGCGACGTTTCCGCCGAAGCGGAGGCAGTCGACACATTTGTGTGCTGCGCGGTGGTGCCGCATCCGGCACACAGCAGCAGTGCGAGGGCAAGGGAGAGGGCGCAGATGCGTTTCATACGATCATCCTCCTGTTATCTTACCATGCTTCAACCAGTATTTTTTCAAGGTCTTCCTTTTCGGGACGCTTGGGGTTGGTGCGTGTGCAGGAGTCCAGCATGGCGGCGTCTGCCATTTCGGGGATGCGCGCGAAATAATCCTCGCGCGAGCAGACGCCCAGCTCCGAAATGCACAGGGGGATGTCCATCTCTTTCATCATGTATTCCACCCAGCTCACGAGAGAGCGCACGGTGGTGATGGTGTTGAAGTTACGCAAACCTAAGATTTGGGCAATATTGCAGTATTTTTTGACCTGCTTGGGGTAGTCGGCCTGGCTGCGGCTGTGCTTGGAAATGCCGCTGTTGAACTGGATGACCAGAGGCAGAAGCATAGCATTGGCGCGTCCGTGCGGGATGTGGAACTGCGCGCCGAGCTGGTGCGCCAGGGAGTGGTTGATGCCAAGGCCGGTTGCATTGAACGCAATGCCGGCAAGGCACGATGCGACGTGCATTTTCTGCCGCGCGTGCGTGTCGTTGCCGTCGAGATAGGAGCGCAGCATAAACGCGCCGAAGATCTCGATGGACTTTTCGGCGAGCGCTGCGGAGAATTCGTTGTTGTCGGTGCTCACATACGATTCGAGCGCGTGCGTGAACACGTCCATGCCCGTGTCCGCCGTGATTTTGGGCGGCACGCTCTTGACCAATTCCACGTCAAGAATGGCCTCCTGCGGCAGCAGCGTGTCGGATACAAGCGGGAGCTTGACGTTGTGCTCCGGGTCGGAGATGACGGAGAAATTCGTCACTTCCGAGCCGGTACCGCTGGTGGTCGGCACGGCGATCAGACGCACCGCGCGTTCCGGATGCATCTGCCGCGCAACTTCGCGGATGCCCTTGGCGGAATCGATTGCGCTGCCGCCGCCGACGGCGACAATGCAGTCCGCGTCGTATTCCAGCAATGCGCGCACGCCTGCCGTGATCTTGTCGATCGGCGGGTCGGGCACGACGTCGTCGTAGACCTTGTGGTCGATGCCGCGCTTCTGCAGGCGGTCGGTCAGCAGCCGGATCATACCGCTTTTGACAACGAACGGGTCGCTGACCACCATCACACGCGCACAATCCAACTCGGCGAGCCGATCAAGCGCGTTCTCACCGAAATAAATGGTCGTTTTGATATCAAAGGATTTCAAGGCGGCACCTCAAAGCATGGATCTTGATTAAAATATTATACCTCTTGCGGAAGTGATTGTCAATTATACGCCGGAATATGCCGAGAATCCGCCGTCCACGGGCAGCACCACGCCGGTGATAAACGCCGAGTAGGTTTCATCGCACAGGAACAGCAGCGCGCCGGTCAGATCCTGCGGCGTGCCGAAACGGCGCAGCGGTGTGTGGGAAATAATTTTGTCCGAACGCGGCGTGAGTGAGCCGTCCTCGTTGAACAGCAGCTTCTGATTCTGGTTCGTGGCAAAGAATCCGGGCGCAATGGCGTTGACGCGGATGCCCACGTCGGCAAAATGCACGGCCATGAACTGTGTGAAGTTGGATACAGCAGCTTTGGCGGCGGAGTAGGCGGGAATTTTGGTCAGCGGACGGTAGGCGTTCATGGAGGAAACATTCAGAATGCACGCGTCCTTCTTGCCGACCATGTCCTTGGCGAAGCACTGCGTTGTCAGCAGCGTTCCCAGAAAGTTGAGATTGAACACAAATTCGATGCCCTTCGGATTGAGGTCAAAGAATGTCTTGACGCCTTCGGCTTTTTCGGCGATGTCCGCAAGCTCCAGCGTTTCCTTCGTCGTGGTGCCGAGCGGAGAATTGCCGCCGGCACCGTTGATGAGAATATCGCACGTGCCGAACGTCGTGTTGATGGTCTCGCGCGCTGCCGCAAGACTGTCCGGTTCGAGCACGTTGCACGGCACAGCCAGCGCAATGCCGCCGAGCTCGTTGATGCCGTCCGCAACGCGCTGCGCGGCCTCGGCATTGAGATCGAGAATCGCAACCTTCGCGCCCTGCATGGCAAGATCTTTCGCGAAGCCGCTGCACAGCACGCCGCCCGCGCCGGTCACGACCGCCACACGTCCGCACAGATGCGGATGCTCCATATCGCCCTTGCCGCGCACGATGCGGATCTGCCGGTGCAGCGCGGCTGCCGCGGCCGCGAACGCCGCCTGATTGCTGGGATATTGATACGCGGCCTGTCCCTGCGTGAGCGCGATGGAACCGCCGTGCTGTTCGAGCTGTTCCAGACCCGCGAAGACCTTCAGATGCGGCTCGATCGTCAGGAAACGGTCGCCCTCTTTCCGGTCGAAACGGCGCAGAAGCTCTGTATATTTCGCGTCGCCCTCGCCCACGGGTGTGACCACGCCGTCGGAGAAACGCGCGTCTTTGACGTGCATGTAGTCGATGTACGGCTCCAGCATGTCATAGGCGGGCAGAATTGCTTCGTTGGTATGTACATAGTTGGCCGGATCGAAAATGCCGCCGAGCTTATCTCCGAGCGTCCTATGAATGTCCAGACAGCGCGACGCGATATCGCCGTAGATGCCGACCTCGTTTTCATGGCAGCAGCGGATGCCGTACTGCGCGGCATAGTCGCAGAAGGCCTCCAGACGGCGCATCACCTCGCCGCGGTATTCCTCATAGGATTCACCCTTGGTGAAATAGAAGCTGAACAGGCGGATGTTCTTTGTACCGAGAATCTTTGCAACCTCGACCGTATTTTTGAACGCGGCAAAATGCGGCTCGAAATCATCGGTGATCTCGATCTTGCCGTAAGCCGAACCGATCGCGGACACGCCGATGCCGCCCGCGTCCAGCACAGCCTTCAGCTCGCGTGCTTCGTCCGGGGTGATGGTGTTGATGTTGCGCCCGTCGCCGAGATTGCGCAGCTCGATGTGGGTTACGCCGTTGGCTTTGCAGGCAGCGATCTGCTCGTGGATATTCGGGGATGCCTCGTCCGCAAACGCGGAAATGATGAATCTTGCCATACTCAATTCTCCTATTCTGCCGTATGCGCGGCGATAAATGTGCGGATATTTTCAAGCAGGACGTCCTGCTGCGCGGCGAAATCCGCATCCAGCGTTTCGATGTCCTGCGGCAATGCGGAAGTAGTTTCGTCGTCGGGGTCGAACATGCGGAAACCGCGTTCAAACACGTCGCGGTGCGCCTCGTCAAATGCGGCGCGCGCGCCCTCGAGCGCGGCGTCGGTCAGGGGAGAGCCGTTGAGCCGGAAGAACGCGCTGAGCGTATCGGCGTCCTCGCAGAACAAATAGTTCCATGCGTAGATGTATTGCTCGTGCGCGGGCAGCGCGCGGAACGCGGCGGTCAGATCGCTTTCACGTTCCAGCCGCTGCTGGATATTCAGCGCGACGCCGTGCAGCAGCTCGCGGCAGTCCGCCGTCTGCGCCTGATCGCGCGTAACGGATGCGTATTTTTCACGCAGCGCGGCGTCCTTTTTGAGCTTTGCGAGGATTTTGTCGCGCTCGGCGTTGTGTGCGCGAACGGCGCGTGCGGCTTTGATGCTCACGAAAATCAGCAGCGCGACCAGCACGATCAGCAGTGCGGTCAGCGCCCTGTGCTGCGCAAAGGCAGACAGCAGCTCACGTCCCATCCGTCTCTTTCCTTTCTGTCAGCAGTTTGTATATGTCGCCTTTTTTATGTCCTGTTTCCCGTGCGGCGCGTTTGGCCGCGTCGGTGGGGGACAGGCCTTCTTCCAGATACTGCAGCGCGAGCGCGAGCGCGTCCTCGCTCGCCGTCTCCTCCTGCTGCGGCAGCGGCGCGCCCTCGACAATCAGCACGATTTCGCCCTTGATCGGCGTCTGTTCACAGCGTGCGATGGCCTCGGAAAACGTCGTGCGGATCACTTCTTCGTACACCTTTGTCAGTTCCCGCACAATGGCGATATGCCGCTCGCCGAAAACGGCGTACATATCGCGCAGCGTGGCAGGCAGCTTGTGCGGTGCTTCGTAAAAAATCATGGTGCGCGTCTCGTTCTGCACCTGCCGCAGGTGATCGCGGCGGCCGGGCTTGTTGACGCTCAGAAACCCTTCAAACGTAAAGCGTCCGGCCGGCATGCCGGAAATGGCCAGCGCTGTGGCAAACGCGCACGGCCCCGGTACGGCGGCCACGGCCACGCCGTGCTCGTGGCACAGTCGCACCAGATCCTCGCCCGGATCGGAGATGGCGGGCATGCCCGCGTCCGTTACCAGCGCGCAGCTCTCGCCCGCAAGCAGCCGCGATAATATCTCGTCGCCGCGTGCACGGCGGTTGTGTTCATAGTAGCTGACTAACGGCTTTTTGATGCCGAAATGATTCAGCAGCTTCAGCGTTACGCGCGTATCCTCAGCGGCGATGAAGTCGCAGTCCTCGAGCGTCTGCGCACCGCGCGGCGACAGGTCGCCGAGATTGCCGATCGGCGTGCCGACCACATATAACGTACCGCTCATGACGTTGTCCTTTCGTTCTGATATAACCCGTACATGGACAGCGCGTCGGCTGTCCAGCGGCCGTCGTTATCCTTGAGGTAGAGCGGAGGTTCAATGACCATGCTGCTGTTCGCGCCCTTCTTGCCCTCCAGTAGGAAAAGACTCGGCTTTTTGCCGACAGAGTGGATCATCAGCCGCAGCCGCTTGGGCTCGATGCCGCACGCGCGCATGCTGCACATGGCGTCCGCCAGGCGGTCTGGACGGTTGCAGATGCACAGCCGCCCGCCGAAGCGCAGGAGCTTTTCGGCGCATGCCGTCACGTCCTGCAGCGTGCAGAGTATTTCATGCCGCGCAATTCTGGCGCCGTCCTGCGTGCTCTGCAGTCCCGCGTTCGGCGCGACGTACGGCGGGTTCATCGTGACAAGATCGAAGCTGTAGAAGGGGATTTGTTCATTCGTCAGCGCGCGCAGGTCAGCCTGCACGACGTGCAGCTTTTCCGCAAGGCCGTTTCGCTCGACGGCGTCGCGAATCTGCGCGCACGCCTGCGCCTGCACGTCGACCGCCGTGATGCTGCGGCAAAGGCCGTCGCGGCAGAACAGCAGCGGAATGATCCCGCAGCCGGAGCCGAGATCGCACGCGACAGTCGAACGCCTGGGCGACGCGAAGTGCGCGAGCGCGAGCGCGTCGGTACCGAACGTATGCAGCGCGGAGACGGTCGCCGAAACGTTGCCGCCGAGATCTTCCGGCCGCGTCTGCATTCCGATCCACTTCCTTCCTATTTTTATAGTATACCGCGTTCCCGCAGGATAGTCAAGCAAAAAGCGCGTTTTTCTTTGGAGCAGAAAAGAATAAAAGACTGCCGCATCCGGATGAAATCGCTTCACCGAATGCGGCAGTTCTGCTTTTTTATAATGGGTTAAATAAGACCTGCTGCCTTGCGCAGAGCGTCGGCTATGTCCGTGCGTTCCCACGGCAGATCGACGTCGGTACGGCCGAAGTGACCGTGCGCGGCAAGATCGCGGTAGATCGGGCGGCGCAGATCGAGCGCTTCAATAATTGCAGCAGGACGCAGATCGAAATGCTTGCGCACGAGTTGTTCAATGATACTGCGGTCGACCTTTTCGGTGCCGAACGTCTCGACCGTGATCGACACGGGCGACGCCACGCCGATGGCGTAGGCAATCTCGACCTCGCACTTGCAGGCAAGACCGGCGGCAACAATGTTCTTTGCGACGTACCGTGCGGCATATGCGGCGGAACGGTCGACCTTGGTCGGATCCTTGCCGGAGAAAGCGCCGCCGCCGTGACGGGCGTAACCGCCGTAGGTGTCGACGATGATCTTACGGCCGGTCAGACCGCTGTCGCCGTGCGGGCCGCCGATGACAAAGCGTCCGGTCGGATTGACATAAAAGACCGTGTGCTCGTCCAGCAGTTCCTCCGGAATGCAGGGGCGGATGACCTCGTTGACCACGTCGCGTCGGATCGTGTCGAGCGATACGTCCGCACTGTGCTGGGTGGAGACGACAACCGTGTCGATGCGCACGGGATTGTGATCCTCGTCGTACTCGACCGTGACCTGACTCTTGCCGTCCGGACGCAGATACGGCAGTGTGCCATCCTCGCGAAGCTGTGTCAGACGGTTGGTGATTTTGCGCGCAAAAGAGATGGGCATGGGCATATACTCCGGCGTTTCGTCGCACGCGAAACCGAACATCATGCCCTGATCGCCCGCACCGTTGAGGTTGAAGCGGTCTTCCTCGCCGGCCTTCAGCTCGAACGAACGGCTCACGCCCATGGAAATGTCGTCCGACTGCTCGTCGATGACCGTGAGCACCGCGCAGGCGTTGCCGTCGAAACCGGCGTCCGCGCTGTTGTAGCCGATGCCGCAGATCACCTCGCGCGCGATCTTCTGGATGTCGACATAGGCTTTTGTCGTGATTTCGCCCATGACCAGCACCATGCCGGTCGTGCAGCACGTCTCGCATGCGACGCGCCCCTCGGGATCGGCGCGCAGAATCTCGTCAAGCACCGCATCGGAAATCTGGTCGCAGATCTTATCGGGATGGCCGTTCGTCACGGATTCGGATGTAAAAACATAGTGTGCCATTTGTCAGCCACTTCCTTATTTGTATTCCATAAAAAATGCGCCCATCCGCAGATGGGCGCCGCATATCTCTTGTACCCATCGGTCAAGCATTAGCACCTTGCAGCAAGGCAGGTTGCTGTGCGGTCAGCGGGCTTGTCCCTCACGCACTCTTTATGGTAAACATACTTTACCATATGCCGATGGATTTGTCAAGTACGCAGATGATAAAATCGGACGTGTGCGGTCGCGATTGTCACATTTCGTATATGCCGCTGTCGAGCACGGCATATTCGCACGCGCCGATCTTGAAATATTTATGTACCGGTTCTCTGAATTTGCGCAGATCCGCGACCTCGTAGTCGGGCAGACGAATCGTGCGCACTTTCTTTGCCTTGCGGCTGCTGACGAACAGCAGCTCGCCGCATTTGGAAATGCTCACGGGTTCCTCGAACGCAGGCGAATCCTTGCCGCCGATGCGCAGTGTGACGCGCTTTTCAGCCGGTGAATAGCAGATCACGGCGTTGCGGTCGGGCACCACGCACCAAATGTTTTTACCGTCCACCGCCAGATCGCGAACGGGCTTGTGCTGGTAGGAGACGTTGCCGTGCCATACCTGCTCGCCATGCGCGCCGAAGATATACATATCGCCCGACTCATACAGCGCGACGGTGCCGTTTTCACTCAGCGGCGCAGCGTCGCAGGAGATGAAGTCGCCCAGCTCGTCGATCACATCGCGGTAGTATGCGCCGAATTTGTGCGTCAGATATGTTTTGGCCGTGATGGGAAAGCATTCGCGCCTGTCCTGCTCGTAGGAGTAGAAGCTGATTTTTTCCTCGCCCCGCTCGTCCGGAGACATCTCGGCAAACAGAAAACCGCTTGCGTGCGGCAGAATATCCAGCACCACGCTGTTGATGATGCAAACCACTCGATCACCCTCTGCGCATAAAACAAGCCCCGCCAAGCCGAAAGCAACCGATAATAACCTGCTCTTGGCAGGTGGGTGCTGCCCATCGGTTTCACGCTCCCTTCGTCCGGTGAACCGGGAGGTCTGCAATCCGCCGACGGAGTCTGGCTCCCTTAAAGTGTTTGTTGGGTTAATATTGGCTGCTCATTTGCCGCACAAGGCAGGGCTGTTTATGCAATTCTTAATCTTCTTCTTCGATATCGAATAAATCGCTCAGACGTTCCTCGAACGCCCGGCCGATCTCGTCAAACTCTTCCTCATCCTCGATCGGACACAAATATGTCTCGCCGTCCTCTTCCTCGACCTTGAGGATGATCAGCTCGCCGCTGTCGTCGAGCATCTGCTGCGGATCGTCGTACACCGGCAGCAGCGCCACGTACCGACCCGTGTCGGTCTCGATCCGGTCAAGCTCCTCAAACACATGCTCCTTGCCGTCTTCGTCGACGACGGATACGATATCGGGATCGTATTCTTTATCCATAGTATATCCTTTCGATGCGTTCTTCTTTCATCTATATTTTACCCCGTTGTGCGCCGTTCGTCAAGCCCCAATTTTTATAATATTTCGGAGAATGCACGCGATCAATCCGTCGCAGAGGCAAGAATGATGATGAACCGGTCCGTACCTTTGTCATAAACGGTCAGACACAGCGTGCCCCACCACTCGCGACCCGCGTCGAAGTAGTCCGACCAGTCGGTTGACCACTCGTAAATTTCCAGTTTCTGTGTTCCGTTCGGGAAGAGCGCGTCTTTGATTTTGGCAAAATCCGACTCGGTATACACATTGGGGTAAGGCGGGTGCAGAAACGCTTTGCGGAAGTTCAGCCTGTCGTCTGGACAGTGTGAAGAGAACAATACGTCTGCGTCTGCCTTCCGATAGCGCGCTTTACGTACGTCAAAGCGCCACGTCGGGCCGTCTTCCTCGTCGGCAAAGAGCGTGCGGCACGCTGCGGCGAGCGCATGCCGGTGCGCATCAGGACCGCTGCCGGGCGAATGGGATTTGACAATGCAGCAGTCCAGCGCTGTGTCCGGATACTGCGCGAGCAGAGCATAGAACGGATCTGCGGGACATGTGCAGCCGGACGGCATGTATTCGTCCGGCAGTTCGGCCGCCTCTTGCGCCGGTTCGGTTTTCTTTTGCGCAGGCTGTTTCTTTTTCGGCCTGCCGGCGAACACTTTTTCCGCGTCATCGATGCCCACATCCGAAAAACCTGCCGCATACTCGACCATGCGGCAGAAATCCTTTGCGTCATATTCAAAGCCGGTAATCGAGGTGATCGTACCCGCATCCTGAAAAACATCCAGCACGTCAAGCGGATTAAACGCGTTATGCACCGCTGTCATCCTGCCCTGTCCGTCGGTGATATACAGACACGGCTCGTACCCGTGACAGGTCAGGACGTATTTTCTGCCGTCGGCGATCAGACAGGGCGTTTCGTTTTCCCGGCCGAGGATGTAGCGCCCGTCCCGGTATACGACGCCGTCCCGCGGCGGATCAGACGACGCACGCGCACACTTGAGAAATGCTTTGTTTTCATCCATATTCCGCACTCCTTCCGGCCGATGGCATCGAATTTCTTTCTTATGAACGATCGGCAAGCGACGACGGACGCTTTGCCGCCTTGCCGAAATACAGCAGACCGCAAAGCAGCAGGACGGGGAAACCGACGGCGGCAAGGATACCGCTTCGCAGCCCGCCGAGCCGGTCTGCGAGTGTGCCGACGAACGTCGGCCCGGCGGCGCATCCGATGTCGCCGAACAGCGCCATGAGCGCGAACATCGCCGTGCCGCCGCCGGGAATCGAACCGGCCGCAAGGCTGGTCGTGCCCGGCCAGAAAATGCCGACGGACAGGCCGCACAGCGCACAGCCGATCAGTCCGGGCAGGGGAGAATGCGTGAGGGAAATCAGCAGATAGCTGCCCGCGCACAGTATGCCGCTGCCGATCATAAACGTACGCAGCGGCAGAACGCTGCTTTTTTTGCCGTAGAACAGGCGCGAGGCGCCCATCAGGATGCTGAACATCATCGTGCCCAGCAGATCACCGGTCGTTTTGCTCACATGCAGCGCCGATTCCGTAAAAGCGGACGCCCACTGGCTCACTGCCTGCTCCGCAGCGCCGGCACAAAACATCAGCAGCAGAATGGTCGGGAAAAGACGCGAGCCGAAGAGCGTGCGCAGCGGGCTGCCTTTGGCTTCGGCTGCAGGTGCGGGGATCGGAACGCGCGTGAACACGACGGCATTTGCTGCCGGAACGAGCGCCCAGATACACGCGAGGATGCGCCAGCGCTGCGTTCCGAACGCGGCAAAGAAGAGCGTCGAGAGCAGAACGACCGCGACCGTGCCCCAGCAATAGAACGAGTGCAGCAGACTCATCGCGCCGGCCTTGTCGTCGCCGGGACAGTTCTCCACGATGGGGCTGACCAGCACTTCCAGCAGTCCGCCGCCGACAGCATAAACAGTAACAGACAGCAGAATACCCGCGAAGGGCACGGCCAACAGCCCCGGCAGCACAGCCAGTCCCGCAAGTCCTGCCGCGCAGCAGACGTGTGCGAGCACCATGCACCGGCGGTAGCCGATCCGATCGGCAAAGAAGCCGGCCAGAATGTCGACCAGAAGCTGCACGCCGAAGTTGAACGTGACGAGCAGCGATATGCGCGAGAGCGACAGAGCATAGTCCGCCATGAACGTGGTGAACAGCAGCGGCGCGAAGTTGTTGATGATCGCCTGCACGGTATAGCCCACGAAGCAGGCGCGAACGGTAGAACGGTAAGAGCGCATAAAAACCTCAAAAAAAGCCGCAAAAAAAGTAGAATATACCTTTTCAACGGCAGTTGTTTCTGTTATACTATAAGTATATTTATAAGAGCAATTCGCCCGTTTCGGCGTTGACGATGTTATGAAACACCGCGATGTGCGTGGTGGAGATGAACTTGTCCTCGTGCAGCGAGCCGAAGAACCAGCGCTTGAACTTGCAGAAGGCGGACAGCTCGTCGAAAAAGGTGTTCAGTCCCGTGACGCGGACGGCCTCCTTGTTTTCCTTCAGCTGCAAAAACGCCTTGATGCGCTGCGGCGGCTCGTGCGTGAGGATCACGTCGATGTTGCCGCCGGTCTTGTCGACCACACGCGCTGCGTCGAGCAGCTCCTGCTTGGTCGGGATTTCCGCCTTTTGCCAGCTGTTGTACTCGATGCGGATGTCCATGTCCGGGCTTTCTCCGCCGCCCATGGTGAAGTAGCGCTGGCCGTCGATCGTGAAAACCTGTCCGCGCATGAGGTGGTAGACGTTGCCGGAAATGGCATGCACCTTGCCGCCGTTCCACATTTCGACCGGATATTTCTCCAGCAGTTCGAAGTTTTCGTGTGTTCCGTCGACAAAGCAGATGTTGTACTTCTTCTTTCCGAGCCGGCGCAGCACGCGCTCTTCGCTCCGGCTGCCGTCCCAGATGAAGCCGAAGTCGCCGCAGATAATCAGCGTGTCGCCCTTTTTGAGCTCGCGCAGACGCGGATCCATGAAGCGGTGATAGTCGCCGTGCGTATCTCCCGTTACGTAAACCATGTGTTCACCTTCCCCTGTGCAATCTTCTCTTATCATACTACAATTGGTGGTGCGTTGTCTATGAAAAAATGCAGAATTTTTGTAATTTGTTTGATTATAGTGCTGGCATGCCTGCCGTTTTCCACGGCAAGCGCGGCGTATAATGCGATTTTAGAAGAACTTGAACCGCGTTCCGGGATCATCCTGCTGCAAAGTCTGGAGGACGACACGATCATTTTCGACCGGAATGCCTATGAGCATACGCCGCCCGCATCGCTGACGAAGCTCGTGACGGCGATCCTGACGCTGGAGAACTGTCCCGATCTGAACGCTATGGTCACTGTGCCGCAGTCGGTGATCGACTCGCTTGTCAACACCGGCAGCTCCAACGCGGGATTGAAGGCGGGCGAGGAGGTCAGCGTGATTGACCTGCTGCGCTGCATGCTTATCCCCAGCGCGAACGAGGCGGCCGCCACGCTTGCGCATTACGTCAGCGGCGGCAATATCGAGAGCTTTGTGGACAAGATGAACGTGTTTGTCGAACGGCTCGGCTGCAAGGACACGCACTTCATGACGCCCCACGGCCTGGACGCAGAGGGGCAGTACACCTGCGCGGCGGACATCGCGCGCATCATGAAATATGCGCTCACGAGCGCCAACAGCGAGATCTTCACCGAGATTATTTCGACCGTACGATACGAGCTGCCTGCATCCAATATGCATGAAAAGCCCCGCATCATCCGCACCACAAACTTCTTGCTGAACGAGGGGTATAAAGACTATTACAGCAAATACGTCGTCGGCGGCAAGACCGGTTCAACGTCCAAGGCCGGCAAGTGTGTGGCCGCGATTGCGCGCAGCGGCGGTTACGCGTATCTTGTGGTTATCATGAACGCCCCGCACGACGATATCGACAACGACGGCGTCGATGAGAACGGCGCGTTTACCGACGCCAAGATGCTGTTCGAGTGGGTCTTTTCCAATATCCGCTATGAGAGCGTGCTGCAAAAAACAGACGTCACCGCCGAGGTCAAGGTGCGCCTGTCGTCGCAGACGGATCATCTGGCGCTGATGCCTGCGGAGGATCTGTTCGCCTATGTGCCGGTCGGCGTGGGTGAAAACAGCGTGCTGGTCAAGGTGGTCGAGGGTTCCATGCCCGCCGAGATCGACGCGCCGGTCAAAAAAGGCGACAAGATCGCCGAAGCTGCGGTCTACTATGCGGACGAGGAAATCGCGCGCACCGATCTGATCGCGGCAGAGGACGTCAGCCGCAATTTCTTCCTGCTGATCGGTTCGGTCATTCAGGCGTTCTTCCGGCATCCGGTCGTGCGGCTGCTGCTTTTGGGGCTTGTGCTGCTTGTGGCGGGGTATATCGCGCTCATCGTGCGCGCCGGACGCAAAGCGCAGAAAAAACGCAAACGCCGCAACAGCAATTCCAAAGTTGTGCACATGAATGATTTCAAGAAGTAAGGAGAGCGGAATATGAAACGGATTGTATCTGTGTTGCTTGCCGCGGTTCTGTGTATCGGCTGTGCGTTTCCGGCCATTGCCGCAGGGGAAGCGCAGGCGGCGCTGTACGCCATCTATGGCAACAATATGCTCTTTCAGCAGAAACAGCCGGCGGTCTTTGTCGGCACGGCGACAGGCGGCGTCCGCGTGACCTGTACGCTGCTTGACGAAAGCGGCGGGACGGTTGCCAAAGGCGAGGGCGCTGTCAACAAGAGCGGCCGTTTTTCCGTGAGCGTGCCCGCGCCTGCGGGAGGCTATGCGCAGTATACGGTTGTGCTTGCACTTGAAGGACGCGAGTTCGCGCGTTTGACGGGCGTTGTTTTCGGCGAGCTGTGGCTTGCGAGCGGACAGTCCAATATGCAGATGGGACTCGGCGGCACCGAAACGGGGATTCGCATGTATGCCGGCGGCGAAACGCTGAGCGGAGATCTTCGTTTCCTGTTTGTGCAGCCCTATGTGGAATACATGGGCGACACCGAGCGGTTCCCCATCGAGCCGCAGCGTGACGTGCCGGGCAGCGTCTGGATTCGCGGCGACGAGCCGGGTGTGTACGGCGTGAGCGCGGTCGCGGCGCTTTTTGCGCAGAAGCTGCAGCAGACGCTCGACATGCCTGTGGGTGTGCTCTGCGCGCCGCTCGGCGGTTCGTCAATTTATTCCTGGCTTTCGCGTGAAGCGATTGAGTCCGATGCGGCGGTGCTGGCGGATATGCAGGCGATCGGCCGCTATATTCCGGCTGACGAATGGCAGGAAACGGGACACGACGTCTACAATGATATGACGGCAAACTACAATAAAAAGATTGACGCGCTGCGTGTTTTCCGCCCGCAGGGACTGATCTGGTATCAGGGCGAAACGGACATCTTCAACAGCGTGGAACCTGCCGCGTATGCGCGTGCGTTCGATCTGCTGCAGCGGTCGTGGTCGCCGCTGTTCGGTTTCGATGCGCTGCGGCGCTTGCCGATCATTTATACGCAGATCGCGTCCTACCCGTACGGCGGGGACAAACTGCAGCGGCTGAATGTGGAATTCGCCGCCATGCAGCGTTTGCAGCCGCGCACACGCGCCGTGACGCCGATCTATGACGTGCCGCTGACGTATCGGCGCGAATCCGGCGTGATTCACCCGACGGAGAAGGATCTTGTCGCTTTGCGCATGGCGTATGCCGCGGAAGGCATGGTATACGGCCGGCGCGACGTGTATACAGCCGCGACGGTGCAGTCTGCCGTGCCGGATGAAAACGGAATTACAGTCACACTGCGCGATACGGGCAACGGCCTTGTTTGTTCGGACAAGGTGCTTCGCGGCTTTTCGATCTGCGGCGAAGACGGCATTTTCGTGCAGGCAGACGCGCGGATTACAGGCAGCGATACTTTGTATATTTCGGCGCCCGAGGTGCCGCATCCCGTGTCGGCGGCGTATGCGTATGCCGAAAACAACGCGCGCGCCAATCTCTATGCCTCGGACGAAAACGGCGCCGCACTGCCCGTGTCGCCCTTTGTGACCGACCTGTCGGCGCTGCGTATGTCGTGGCAGGATCGCGAATGGGCGGACTGCGATACCGAAAAGGTCTGGCGGCTTGCCGGAGATACATACACCGGCTGGTTTGACAACTGGACGGCAGACGGGGCGGCGCTCTCCTATGCCGACGGCGAGGAAGGGTCGTGCCTGCACATCGACGCCGACAAACACTCGTTCAGCGTTTCACCGACAAGCCGATATACTGACGACATGAAGAAAAAGTTTTTTGCGGACGCGCGACGCGACTACAGCCGATACAGCAAAATATCGTTCCGTGTGCGCAATACAGGCAGTGCCGAAGTCACGCTGCGGCAGGTGCGTCTGTATACGTCCACCCTGATTTGGTATACGCCGCTGGTCGACGGCTCGCACGGGGATTCCGCTGTCATTCCGGCAGACGGCGCATGGCATACCGTGACGCTCGATCTCTCGCAGATCTTCCGTTTCGGCAACGTCTGCGGTGTGACCTACTCGCGTTCAAGACTGACAGAGCTTGAGAAGATACAGCTTCGTTTTGCCGGCGATGATGCGAAGGTGGAGCTGGACAGCTTCCGCTTCACGCCCGACGGTACGGACGGCATTGCGCGGCGTTTCATCGCGCGGCTTGACCGCGCGCGCACACCGTTTGAATGGCTCAGCGCGATGGTGATGCGCGTGCTGGTTCTCTTCTTCTGATGAATAAACCAATCCATATAAAACGCACGGGGCTGCCGCATTGCGGCAGCCCCGTGGCGTATATATTGCTTATTTGTGCGATTTCATTTTGACCAGTTCGCGGTAGCTGATCAGCTCGATACCGTGATCCTTGAAATATTTGTGCGTGACGGGATCTTTCATCAGCTCGTACTCCCAGCCGCGGCGCTGCCACGTGCCGGTGATCTTCTGCATCTCTTCGGTCGGCAGAGCGGGATGTATAAACGTTTCCGTGATGCCGTCGGGGATATTGCCGTGGAACGTCAGGAACGCGTCGCGGAACTGCTCGTACGTCTCATTGCCCTTGAGGCACTTGACCTGGTCGGTCAGAATCAGATAATCCGGCGTGGGGACGTTGTAGAGCTTGCTCAGAACGCCGCAGAACCGGCAGAAGAAACGGTACAGATTCAGCGATACACCCTCCGGGCAGAAGTCATCCTTGGGCGTGGTGCACATGCGGAAGGGATAGTGCAGATCGCGGCAGAGCGCGAAAATTTTCGGCAGCATACGATACTTGCCGTTCATGCCGTAGAGTGAGCCCATGTGGTTATCGACCTGCGTGGGATGCATGCCCATTTTTTCGGCAAGCTCGATCTGCGCGCGCGCCTCGGCAATCGCCTCGTCGTAGTTGCAGTGCGCCTCGAAATCCTCGTTCTCCGGCCACATGCGGCCGGCTTCATTGCGCAGCGAAGCGCCGTCGGTCAGCGGACCCCACGGCCAGCGCTCCTCCCATTCGTTCGTCATGGTCAGATGGATGCCGATGGCATACTTCGGATGCTGAATAGAGAAATCCACAGCCTGCTTTGCCTTCGGGCAGGGCATCATGATGGTCGAGGAGAGCAGATTGCCTGTCTCAAACAACTCGAAGATTGCTTCATTGGCGGAATCGCAAAGGCCGAAGTCGTCGGCATTGATGATCAGATAGCGCTTTTTCATCTCTTGTACCTCTTTCTGTTCGATGGCCACATCATAGCATTTCCGCGCGCCGTTGTCAAGATTGATCGATCCGGAAATACTGCGTGCGGGACTTATGCAGATGGATTTCCGGTATTTCGTCATAGACAATTGTGACGCTGCCGTACCGTCCGGACGCTTCACCGGTCGGCGTGAGCACGATCTCGGCGCTTTTGCCGGGCAGCAGGAGCATCTGCGTATCGCTGAACGTATACGGTACACCGTCCGCTTCGATTGCGCGGATCCGCACGGCATGCCGCGGCGTGTGGTTCTCCAGCACGGCTGTGACGGCGCCGTCCGCAGGATGCAGTACGGATGCGGGATGTCCTTTCAGTGTCAGCGAAACGTCGGAAACGGCCATGGCGTTTTCGCAAAACTGCGGGAAAGCGGGGTCGGTGTGCACGTCCTCGATCTCGTCCGACGTCAGCAGACGCACGGTCAGCGCGCGCGCACGGCTGTCCCAGTAGTTCTGCCCGTGCATCTGACCGTAGAAAACCCACGTGGTCTCCGGCAGATACGCATTCGTCAGATCGAGACTGCCGGTGTAGGAAACGTGGTCGTGCGCCGGATCGGTGCAGACCGTGCGTTCCGGCGTATAGTCACCGGCAAAGTGTTCGCCGATCGGCAGGCATACGCCGCCCGAACCGTTTCCGGCGTCGACCAGCACGTCGCCGCTGCCGAGGCTTGTAATCAGCGAGGAACCCTCGTTGACGATGGCGCACACACGCGCGCCTTCGCTCTGCGCGCGGCGCAGAATTTCACCCGCGCGTGCCATGACGGCCTGCTGCGCATCCGTTTTGGCAATCATTTCCGCGTTTTCGACGGGATCGAGCAGCAGCGCTTTCATTTCCTCATAATCCGCCGGCGGGCATACGCCCCACAGCGCGATGCTCGTCATGAAATAGGGCTTGAGAAAACTTTCGATACCCGCGTCGAAGATGACGTCGATCGAGTTTTTCGGCATCAGACGCAGCAGATAACCCAGCTCCGTGTCGACGCCGTAATTGCTCAGGAACATTTTGAACAGGTTTTCGTAGTTGATGTGCGGCTTCGCATCCGAGGCGAGCATTTCGCGGAAGATCTCCGTGCCGCCGTAAGCGGGGGAGTTCATCAGCACACGGTGGAAGTCGCCGCTGCCGTAGGCGTCCAGATAGCACAGCAGCACCTCGCACCCGTAGCTCGTGCCGCAGACGTTGACCTTGTCGCTGCCGGTCATCGCCTTGACGTCTTTGATGAAATCATGCAGCTGCTTTGCCATATCGACAGCGCTCAAACGCCAGTCGTACTGGAAGACGAACGCGCGGTCGCCGCCGATGCGCTCAGCGACGTCCCTGAGCATCATCGGGCCGTATGTGACGCGCCGCAGCATGCCGCGTTTTTGCAGGATCGAATAGGAACAGTTCTGCGCGCCGATGACGAGCGGCGAAATGTCGTAATGGGAAGAACCGTCCGGATCGATGCGGATCGGTTCCGCAATCTCCGGAATAATCTTGGACGCGACCTTGTGAATGGCGGGCAGATCGCTCAGCGCCAGACACCGCACGACTTCCGCGGCGTGACGAGCGAACGATGCGATGAAGCGATCCATCGGGAACCAGATGACCTTTTCGGTCGGCTTGCCCTTGTCGCGCACCAGCGCGTTTTCGAGAATACCGGGGATCAGAACGACGGGGTAGGCGTCTTTGCGGGACGGCTCTTGCATTTTTCGCGCGGATGCGCCGACCGACGCGGCGCAGGCGATCATTGCCGCGCACAGCAGCAGACTGACGATTCTTTTCATCCGAAGCACTTCCTTTTCCGATCTGTTTCCATTGTACTAAACCGGACGGTATTTTTCAACTGTTTTCTGTCGCTTTTTGTAAAAAAAGGATATAAAATGACGCAGCTCCGGTGCGAAAAGTATTTGACGAAACGATGGAGTTATGGTATACTGTATTTATTATAATACTTACTATGGAGCAGTGTAGGCATGGAAACTGTCATTTGGATCGCTGCGGTTCTCGCAGGAATTTCCACCGTGCTGGTTTGCGTGCTGCTTGTGCAGGTTTCGCGCCTGCGAAGCGCGCAATCCGACCCGTCGGAAAAGCTGGCTGTTCTCGCGGACAGACTTTCGCAAACAGGCGCGGGCGTTACGGCGCAGTTCTCGCAGAGCCGCCGCGAGCAGTCGCTCTTTCAGGAGCAGCTGCAGCGCATGACGCGCGAGGAGCTTTCCGTCATGGCGCACCAGATCGAGGCGCTGCGCGCGGACACGGCCGAGCAGATGCGCCGCATGCAGGAGAGCAACGAGCGCAGGCTTGACCGCATGCGCGAGACCGTGGACGAAAAGCTGACCGCGACGCTCGGCTCGCGTCTGGACGCATCGTTCCAAACGGTGTCCCGCCAGCTCGAGAGCGTGTACAAATCGCTGGGCGAGATGAAGGAGCTGTCCATGGGCGTGACGGACAACGTGAGCGCGCTCAACCGTGTACTGACCAACGTCAAGGCCAGGGGCACGTGGGCGGAGGTACAGCTTCGCGCCGTGCTCGACCAGACGATACCGGGCATGTATGTCGAGAATTACGCGCCCGATCCGCTGTCCAAAGAGCGCGTGGAGTTCGCCGTGCGCATTCCGTCGACGGACGGAACGACGGCTTTTCTGCCGATCGACTCCAAATTTCCGATGGAGGACTATGTGCGCTACTGCACATTTGCCGAGTCCGGCGACGCGCAGTCGGCGGCCGCGGCGCGCAAGGCGCTCGAAACGGTCGTCCTGCACGAGGCGCGGACGGTCAGCAAGTATATCCGTGTGCCCGAGACGACGCCGTTCGCCATTCTGTATCTGGCGACGGAGGGACTGTATGCCGAGATTCTGTCCGCGCGGTCGGGATTGGCCGAACGCATCCAGCGCGAGTGCGGCGTTCTGCTGGCAGGCCCATCCACCATTACGGCGCTGCTCAATTCTCTGGCCATGGGATTTCGCGCCGTCGCGGTCAACAAAAAGGCCGACGAGGTGCGGCTTCTGCTCTCTGCCGTGCGGCAGCAGTACGATAAGTTCGGCGACGTGCTGCAAAAAGCCAGGCGCAAGATCGACGAGGCGGGACGCTCTCTCGACGAAGCGCAGGATCGCAACCGCATCATAGCGGGCAAGCTCAAAAATGTGGAAACCATCACAGACGCAGAGGCCGACGCGCTTCTGCAAGGGTAACAATAGAACAGAGAGGTTTACGATTATGCTCAAGCATCAGGATCTTTTAAAAAAGCTGACACTCGAAGAAAAAGCTGCACTGTGCGACGGCGCGGATTTCTGGCATCTCAAGGCTGTCCCGAAGCTCGGCATCGGGCAGGTGATGGTCTGCGACGGCCCGCACGGATTGCGCAAGCAGGACGCCGAGCACAAAAACGGAACGATCGGTCTGGGCAACTCCGTGCCCGCGACGTGTTTCCCAACTGCGTGCACGACGGCGTGTTCCTGGGACCCGCAGCTTCTGCGTGAGATGGGACGCGCGCTCGGCGAGCGGTGCCTGGCGGAAGGCGTTTCTGTACTGCTTGGCCCCGGCGTCAACATGAAACGCTCTCCCTTATGCGGGCGCAACTTTGAGTATTTTTCGGAAGATCCCGTGCTTGCCGGAGAGATGGCCGCCGCATGGATCGAGGGCTTGCAGGAGACGGGCGTCGGGGCTTCGCTCAAGCATTTTGCGGCCAACAGTCAGGAGACGCGCCGCATGACCGTTTCGTCCGTGGTGGACGAGCGCGCGCTGCGCGAGATCTACCTGACGGCGTTTGAAAAGGCGGTCAAACGTGCGCATCCGTGGACGGTTATGAATGCATACAACCGGCTCAACGGTACATATTGCTCGGAGAACGAATGGCTGCAAACGCAGGTGCTGCGCCGGGAGTGGGGCTTTGACGGCGTGGTCGTGTCCGACTGGGGTGCGGTCAACGACCGTCCGTCCGGTATTGCCGCGGGCAACGATCTGGAAATGCCCTCGTCCGCAGGTATCGGCACGCGCAAGATCGTGGAAGCGGTGCAGGCGGGCACACTCGACGAAGCGGCGCTGGACGCGTGCGCGGACAGAGTGCTCGACCTGATGCTGCGCGCGCAGGCGAACAAAAAACCGGGCTATACGGTAGATGAAGAAAAACAGCACGCCCTCGCGCGTCGCATCGCGGCGGAGTCGATGGTGCTGCTGAAGAACGAGGACGGCGTGCTGCCGGTGCGCAAGGGGCAGAAGCTGGCCGTCATCGGCGAAATGGCGCATGCGCCGCGCTATCAGGGCGCAGGCAGTTCGCAGATCAATCCGACAAAGCTCGATAATGCGCTCGAGTGTCTGCGGCAGGCAGGTTTCGATGTGATCTATGCGCGCGGCTACAGCGGCGGCGCGCAGACGGCGGATCAGGCGCTGCTGGACGAGGCGGTTGCGGCAGCCGCACGCGCCGATGTGGCGCTGGTCTTTGTGGGTCTGACAGACGACTTCGAGTCCGAGGGCTTTGACCGTACGACGATGGCTATGCCGCATGCGCACAACGTGCTTGTACGGGCTGTGGCCGAGGCCAATCCCAACACGGTTGCCGTGCTGGCAGGCGGCGCGCCGGTTGCGATTCCGTGGCTGGACTGCGTGAAGGGTGTGCTCAACACCTATCTCGGCGGGCAGGCGGGCGCCGCAGCGGCGGCGGACATTCTGACCGGCGTCGTCAATCCGTCCGGCAAACTTGCGGAAACATACCCGATCTGCGAGCACAGCGCGCCGTGCCGCGACAACTTCCCCGGCAATCCCGCCACGGTCGAATACCGCGAGAGTATCTATATCGGCTATCGCTATTACGAAAAAGCGCAGAAAAAAGTGCGCTTCCCGTTCGGATACGGGTTGTCCTATACGAGCTTCCGCTATTCCGATCTGCATCTCGGCTGCCGTGATATGGCGGACAACGAGCGGCTGACGCTGTCGTTCCTGGTGAAAAACACGGGCGAACGCGACGGTGCGGAGATTGCGCAGATTTATGTGCGCGACGTTGAAAGTACCGCGTTCCGGCCGCTCAAGGAGCTCAAGGCGTTCAAAAAAGTTTTCCTGAAAGCGGGCGAGGCGAAGCGCATCACTGTCACGCTCGGCAAACGCGCTTTCGCATACTTCAATACGAGTATTCACGACTGGCACGTCGAGAGCGGCGACTTCGAAATTCTGGTCGGCGCATCGAGCGCGGACATCCGTCTGCATCAGACGGTCACGGTGCGTTCGACCCGTCCGGACGTTGCGATCCCCGATCACCGCGCGAGCGCACCGGATTACTACACGGGTCAGGTGCAGCATATCCCGGCCGTGCAGTTCGAGGCTGTGCTCGGACATGCGCTGCCCGACCCGCAGAAGGCCGGCGCAATCGGTCTGACGGGCAACATCGAGGACGCGCAGGGCACCCGCTGGGGCGGCCGTATCCACAAGGCGGTCACGACGATCACACGCATGGTGGACAAGGGCAATTCCGGTATGGCAGAAGCTGTGGCCACACAGACGCCGATCCGCAATTTTGTCTCGATGAGCGGCGGTCTGTTCAGCGAGGAGATGGCCGACGGTTTCCTGCAGATTCTCAACGACGACAAGCCCCTGAACGGCGTCGGCAAGATCGTCAAGGGCGTGCCGCACATCGTGCGCAATCTCGGCGGTTTTCTGAAAACCATTTAACCAGGGACGGCATCGCCGTCTTCGATCGGAGGAGCAATTTATGCGAAAGGTATATAAAACGATCCTGTCTGTACTTTTGTGTGCGGCGTTGCTGCTGCCGTCGTTGGGGGCATTCGCGGCGGACGCGCAATCACCTCTGCAGGTCGGGATCGTGTCAGATGTGCACTACTTTGCTGAGAAGATGACCGGCAACTGGTGCGATGCATTCATGCAGTTTGCGCAGAACAACGCATCCGAGCGCTATGAAACGCCGGCTCTGCTCGAGTCCGCGCTTGCCGCACTGACTGTGCATGCCGAAGAAAACGGGATGAAATATGTGCTGCTGCCGGGCGATCTGACAGCCAACGGCGAGTATGACGCACACGTCGAGCTTGCCGAACGGCTTGAACAGTTCGAGCAGGAGACGGGATTGTCCGTCATAGTTATCAATGGCAACCATGATATCAACAATTTCAACGGCGTCACATTTGAAAGCGGCCGGAAGGCATCCGCACGGCCGACGTCACCCGAAGAATTCCGCGAAATCTACCGCAATCTCGGCTACGATCTTGCATACCATACGTTTACGTCGGACGGTGCAGGGCAGCTTTCCTACTCTGTGCAGCTTGACGGCGGCTACCGTCTGATTGTTCTCGACGTCAACAAATACACAGCCGATGTGACAAACAGCGGCAAGGACGTCAAGCAGACCGACGGCAGAATTACGGATGAACTGATGGCATGGGCGCTCGATGAAATCGAGGACGCAAAGCGCTGCGGCGAGGAAGTGATCGGTATGGAGCATCACGGCATTGTCGAGCACTTCAAGGTGCAGTCCGCCATCTTCCAGCCCTTCCTGGTAGACAACTGGCAGGAACGCGCCGAGGCGTTCGCGGACGCGGGGCTGTCCTATATGATTACCGGCCACATGCACGACGTGAGCGTGACCGACTGGGTCAGCGACGAGGGCAACGTGCTGTACGACATCAGCACGCCTTCTTTGACCGGATTTCCGAACTTGTTCCGCGAAATCCGTTTTGACAACACGGGGGCATACCTGACCGCTGACGTGCAGACGTTTGACGTGGACTGTGTGCAGCCGGTGACGGTGCGCGGACAGACGTTCGATGTGCCGTACGGCCAGAGCTACTCATTCCAAAAGTCGTACAAATCCGGACTTGCCGATCTGGCGATGAGTTTCCTCGGCGGCGTTCTGGACGATTTGTTTGCCGCGATCGAGCGCGAGGGCAGCATTCTGGCCGCACTCAAGAGCGAGTACGACCTCGACGTCGAGCAGCTCATTGCGCACTATGTGGATGTGCGTTTGGGCAGTATTGAAATCTTTACAGCCAAAAATGTCATGAGTTTTCTGGCGGATATCGACACGCAGCTTCGGCAGACGGTGCTCACAAGCCGCGACGACGCGGAGGCGCTTGTGCGCGATGTTGTGGGCAAGCTGACGAGCTTCACTGTCTCCGAGCTGCCCTGTACCAAATACATCGACAGCTACGGCTTCGGCGATCCGTCGCGTCCCGGCACTTTTGAAGAGGCGGCGTACAGTGCGCTGGTCGTGCTCTACAGCGGCAACCAGACCATCGAGGACGATCCGTTTTTGCAGGATGTGCTCGACTTTTTCCGCAACCGGGGCGGCGCGGAGAAGCTGTTTAATCTGCTGTATGATGTGCTTCTGAATGATCTGGTGCAGCAGCGGCTGCTCGGTCAGATCCAGTTCAACATCGACACGCTCTTCCCGTGCGGTACGCTCGGCCATGTGTCCATGCAGGTCGTCGACGGTATGCTTTCTCTACTGCTTCGCGGCGACAAGAGCTACACCAACGTCATCAACAGCGTGCTCGGCCTTGGTTTCCTGCCGGAATTTACGAGCATCAACGGCATTGCCGATCATTTGATTGAGGAGTATATGACCCAAAGCCAGTTCGACGCCATGGGCGAGACGATTGCTTCCATGATCGGCGATATCGTGACCGATCACGGCGACGGCGAGGATCTGACGCGCAGCCTGAGCGCTGCACCGCGTGATGTGCCGGCGACACGCGAGAATTATCGTCTGCCGACGATCGTGACCGTAACGACCGGCGCGGACGCGGCGACGAGCCGCAATGTCAGTTGGTATACGAAATTCAGCGTGCGCGGCACCGACATCGAGATCGTGCCGGAGGGTGCATCCTTCACGGGAAGCCCGACGACACGCGGCGTGTCGGCAACGACCGAGCGGCACGACCGTACCTATCCGGGCGCGGATCTCGGTGTGATCGGCTTCCTGAACGCACCGCTGCCGATGACCCGGCACACGGTACAGATCACCGGGCTCAAACAGGGCGAAACATACCGCTTCCGCGTGGGCGACGCGCGGCGCGGCTGGTGGAGCGAGGGCGGCACGTTCAAAATGGCGGACGGTTCGCAGAACGTAACGCTTCTGCATGTGACCGATCCGCAGGCGCAGAACGCAGGTCAATACGAGAAGTTCCATACAGTTTTGCGCAGCGCATTTGCGCAGTATCCGCAGACCGATCTGGTCGTCAGCTCCGGCGATCAGGTGGATCTGGGTACCAACGTCCGCCAGTGGCAGGCGTTTGCCGACGTTTCTTCGGACGTGCTCATGTCCACCGTATTTATGCCTGCGGCCGGCAATCATGAAAAGACCGGCAGCGTGCTGACCGACAACTTTGTGCTGCCGAATGTCCCGCAGCAGGATACGGAAAACGGCGTGTACTACGACTTTGACTACAACAATGTGCACTTCATGGTGCTCAATACAAACGACGCGACCAATAAGGACGGCCTGTCCGATACACAGGTACAGTGGCTGCGCGCGAGCGCGAGTGCATCCGGCGCGCAGTGGAAGGTCGTTGTGCTGCATAAGGCGGTCTACTCCAACGGTTCGCACTTTGACGACAAGGAAGTCGTCGCCATGCGCCGCCAGTTCAAGCGGCTGATGCCGCAGCTCGGGATCGACATGGTGCTTGAAGGACACGATCATGTGTACCTGCGTACCGACGCCATGCTCAGCAACATCGTCATGCGCGCCCGGACGAAGACCGTTTCCTACGGCGGACGGGATTATACAATGAAGATTGACCCTTACGGCACGTTCTATGTAATCAGCGGGACGGCAGGCGTCAAGAATTACAAGCCAAAAGATCCGCGTGAGACTGACAAGCTGTTCCCGCGCGCAGAGAAACTGTACGATACGGATTTGCCGATCTATTCGGCGCTGCAGTTCCGCGGTGATACGCTCTATTTCGACGCATTCACCGTAGATGAGCAGGGACAGAGCGCTTGCTTTGACAGCTTTGCCGTGCAGAAGACCGCGCAGAAAAAGGCGCTCCCGCTGCCTGCGCAAACGCCGGTTGAAGCACCGCAAACGCCGCTGGCAGAGCAGCTCGAAGACGAACTGTTTGTGCGTGCGGCAGAGGATATTGTAGAGATGGATCTGCCGCCGATGGACGAGGCGGAGGTCAGGATTATCCACAACGGCAGCGGCACGCAGGACGATTCCGGCACAGGCAATTCCGGTACGACCGGCAATTCTGGCACATCCGGCAATTCCGCCACATCCGGCAATTCCGCCACATCCGGCAATTCCGGCAATTCCGGCAATTCCGCCACACCCGGCAATTCCGCCACATCCGGCAATTCCGCCACGCCCGGCAATTCCGCCACGCCCGGCAATTCCGCCACGCCCGGCAATTCCGCAACACCCGGCAATTCCGCCGCACCCGGCAATTCCGCCACACCCGGTAATTCCGCCGCACCCGGTAATTCCGCCGCACCCGGTAATTTCGGAACACCCGGTAATTCCGCCGCATCCGGCATAATCGGTAACTCCGGTACAACTGGAAATTCCGGCTCGCCGGGCAGCCGGGGTACGCGTATGCGCAACGGCATTCCAGTGCTCGGCGGCAGCACACCAGTCATTACGGTGAGCGTGCTGTTCGGCGCGGCGCTGGTTGCGCTGTTGGCCGGCACACGCAAAAAAGACGGGGATGCATAAACAATAGAATAAAGAAAAACGCTGTTCCTCCGACTATGGAAGAACAGCGTTTGCTTTGGCGCCGAACAGGCAAGAAAAAACCACTCGTTAAACGAGTGGGAAATAAAAGAATCTTATAGAGAAGAAAAAGAAGAACCTCCTATGATAGAATACAGTGGGTTTGCCAACCACAGTAAAGAGAACATAGGAGGAATGTCATGAAAGACATAAACAGTTTATCACATTCAAAATGGAGATGCAAGTATCATATAGTGTTTGCGCCGAAGTATAGAAGACAAGTAATATACCGAGAACTAAAAGCGGACATAGGAAAGATACTGAGACAACTGTGTGAGAATAGACACGTCAATATCATAGAAGCAGAGTGCTGTCCGGATCACATACATATGCTTGTAGAGATACCGCCACATATGGCAGTATCGGAGTTTATGGGATATCTGAAGAGTAAAAGTGCATTGATGATATTCGATAAGCACGCAAAC
>JAFSYM010000024.1 GCA_017450005.1 Clostridia bacterium | reverse complement strand
GAAACAGATTTCCTGTCCGAGAGAACAGATATACTCGGTTACGGAACCGCTCAGGAAGGAGACCAAAAAGATTTTCCAACCGGATGCATTCTGAAACCGCACGAGGATCAGCGTCAGCAGAACTGCGCCCATCCCGTAAGCGACACTCAGATGCCCGAGTACAAGCGATCTGCGGCTCTCGATATAACCGTTCCGGACAAGACACCAAATCGTTTCGATCGCGTAGCCCACATAACAGCCAATCGCAAAAATCCACACATACTTCTTGAAGTCAAACCTTATTTTCACGCCGACCACGATCCTTTCCATTGTATCCTCGCTTACAGTATACGGGTGCTGTATAAACTGAAACAAAACTTTTTCGATTTAGTTTGAGTTTAGAAAATGCAGGTATGATAACCGAGAAATACGTAGCGGTCAATCGAGTTTCTGAGGTAATCAATCGGGGGCGGTTTCATGTCAAATGTTTGTCAGTATGTAAAAAAATACGGGTATACTCCATCACGATAACGATTATCAAGTTGTCAAAAGCAATAAGGCTCTCGGCGTTTTTCAGCACGATCTACTGACATGGGAATTTGAAGGGAACCGACTTCTGGTGACAAAGAAGCATTCTTTTGAAAGGCGGTTTATACCGCTATTTGGACTTTACACAAAATTTGGGACAGTCCCGACGCTGGAACAAATAACAAAACGATTTGTTTGTATCATCAATATATTCCATTCCTCCACTGCATCTTTGTCAACAATTCCTGCGGTCTTTTGCTTGCTATGTGCGGCTTTGTTTCGTAATATGGATTGCTGACCGATGGTATAATAAAACCAAGAACAGACAGAGGAGATGGTCAGCATCGGCGACCGGAAACTGAGCTAGGATACGACCGCCAAGCTCGTGGCGTGGCTGTGTAAAAAGCATGGGCTCGACCCGAAGACGGACGTGTACACCCACAAGTACTTCTACCCGCGCAAGCAGTGCCCGCAGTACATCCTGCCGCATTGGAACACTTTTCTGTTGACAATGCAGAAGTATTACAACGCTCTCACCGGCAAGGCGATCCCACCGAAAGCCGAAGTAGCAGGCAGGACATATACCGTCAAGCATGGCGACACGCTCTGGCAGATCGCGCAGATCTACCTCGGCAAAGGCAGCCGTTATACGGAGATCGTGAAGCTGAACGGTCTCAAAAGCAACGTGCTGTACACCGGACAGGTGCTGCAGATCCCGGAAAAGTAAATACGGACATAGTTACGCCCTCTGGGTCAAGCACTGTATATGCGGTGTTTGGCTCGGAGGGCGTTTTTGCGTCTTATGATAGTGCAGAGCAATAAAGCTTTTGCTTTGAACGGATGGATGTGGAAAGAATGCATTCACTCCCCAAAGCAGGCGATTCACTCCGAAATACTTGCCGACCGTTCGATTTGTTGAATACAATATAAACAGCCAGAAAGGATTCACCACAATTTGCAGGGGGGTATTTGTAATGGGAAAACAATGTAGACGGATACTTGCGTTAATACTGGTTTTCATTCTGACGATGAGCATTGTCTCACCCGCCGCATCGGCAGAGGCATATTCCGGGACATGCGGTGCGAATGTTGCGTGGAGCCTTGACACATCCACCGGCGTTTTGTCTGTGACCGGCACGGACAGCATGACTACATTCAGCGCCGGCGGTGCGCCGTGGTATGCATACCGCGAAGATATCCAAGCAGTCATGATCGGCAGCGGCGTGACGAACATCAGTGATTATGCCTTTCAGGACTGCGCGAATCTTGCAGCCGTTTCGATCCCGGACAGCGTGTTCTTTATCGGCAACAGCGCGTTCTGCGGCTGTTCGGCTCTTACGGGTGTGACCATTCCGGGCGGTGTGGAATGCATCAACTCCAAAGCATTCTTCGGCTGCACGAGCCTTACCGGTATCCGGCCATTCAGGCCGAGCTGCAGAAGCATGCGGACGGCTTTTATCAGGAGGATATGCTGTCGATGGAGCAGATTCGTGCCGTGCTGGAACAGACCAGATAAACGGGATTGGTGCGATCGTATATGAATATTAAGGGTTCTGTCTGGAACGCGCTCGGCAGTATTATGTGGGGCGCGCAGAGTTTCATCATGCTGACACTTGTCAGCCGTATTGCGCCGGTCGAGCAGATCGGCTGGTTCGGCATTGCCTTTACCACGGCGCAGATCCTGTATATCGTCGGTCAGTGCGGCGTCACGCATTTTCAGATGACCGACTATGCGGAGAAGTATCCGTTCAAAACATATCTGCACAGCCGCATCCTGTCCACAGCGCTGATGGCGATCGGGTGTGCGGGTGTGATTCTTTGTATGCGCTTCACAGGCGAAAAGGCGCTGTTCACGGTCACGCTGACGGCGATGATGCTGGTGCATGTGTTCGGCGAGATCTATCAGAATCTCTTTTTTCAGAAGAACCGGCTTGATCTGTCCGGTTCCTGCCAGTTCGTACGCACGCTCATCCCCCTGTGCGCCTTCATCGGCGTGCTGCTGTGGACAAAAAACATCCTGTATGCCGTCCTTGCGCAGACGGTGATGTGCGTTGCGGTGACGGTGTTTTATGCCGTGGTGACAGCAAAACCCTTCCTTGCCGCGGCGCGTCCCGCCGGTGCGGGCGAGCTGCGCGCGCTGGCGACGGACTGCCTTCCGCTGTTTTTGAGCATGCTGTTTATGAACGTTATGATCAATACGTCCAAATACAGTGTCGAATGGTTTATGGACGATGCGGCGCAGGGCTATTTCAATCTGGTTTTCATTCCCGCACAGGTGATCAATCTATGCAGCCTTTTTATTTTCAAGCCCTATCTGAAGCGTTACGCCGCAGCATTGGAAGATCCGGCGGGCGGGCATACGTTTATCCGCCTTTTGCGCCGTCAGCTTCTGTTCATTGCGGCATTGACCGCTGCTGCCTGTGTCGGCGCTTATCTGCTCGGCGCGCCGGTTCTCGGCTTCTTCTACAAGCAGGATATTTTCGCGTACGCGTCGACCATGGCGCTGATCGTTTTCGGCGGCGGATTGCTCGCTGTATGTCAGTTGTTTTATTATATTCTCGTGCTGTGCCGCAAACAAAAGCAGATCCTGATCCTCTACTGCGCAGGATTTGCGGCAGCCCTTGGTTTTTCCGTTCTGTTCGTGCGTCGATTCGGCCTGAACGGTGCGGCATTGGCGTTTGCGGCGGCGCATCTGGTTCTGGTATGCGGCTATGTCTACTTCATATTCCGCTATGCTGTCCGCAGAAAGGATCGTGATTCCGATGCCTGAAATCACAGTCGTGATCACCGCGTACAATCTGGAGCGTTTTCTGCCGGTGTGCCTGGACGGTCTGCGCGCGCAGACGTTTCAGGATTTTGACGTCGTGATCGTCAACGACTGCTCCACCGATCGCACGGCGGAGATCGCCGCCGGTTTTGCCGCGCAGGAAGGGGAGAGAGTACACCTGCTTTCCACGCCGCAGAATCTCGGCAGACCCGGCCGCGCGCGTAATTTTGCGCTGGACTCCGGCCTGGTGACAGGAAAATACGTGATTTTCCTCGACGGCGATGACGAGACGGAACCGACGTTTTTCGAGAAGCTCTATAACGCCGCGCAGCAGAATGACGCGCAGATCGCGCTGTGCGCTTACGACCGGTTCGAGGACGGTACAGGGCATGTGCTTTGTGAGGAAATGCACGGCTTTCCCGCCGTGATCGACCTGCCTGCCGCGGACGATGTGCTCGCTTTCCTGAACGGTTCGTTGTGGAACAAGCTGATCCGCACCGAGCTGATCGGCGATACCCGCATTCCGGATTTCAGCGCGGGGGAGGACTTGTCCTTCAGCGCGGCGCTGTATATGCGCTGCAGCCGGATCGTCTGCGTGGACGAGGTGCTGTTTCACTACCGGGTGCGTCCCGGTTCGGTGATCGCGGGCACAAGCGCCGAAACGATCCGCGCGTTTGCGCATGCCTGCGCCGCTCTGCTGAACAGCTGCAAAGACGACTCTGCGATGTATGAAACCGTTGCGCTGACGACGTTCATTCATATCGGCATCTCGATGGCCATGCGCGCCTGGGACAATCCGGACGTCCCGACACGCGATATGCTTCGCGAGATCCGCACGTTTTTGCGCGACCAGTCCATTCTGCGCGGCAGACGTTACCTGCGCCTTTCGTCTTTGCTGCGACACGGTGTGCGCGGCATGGCGATCTGGGTCTGTAAATGGTGTACGCGGCTGCACTGCATGAACATGTTCCTCGGTGCGTACAATTTCTTTAAACGAATCTTTCACATAGACGTCAAGTTTTAACGAATCGGGGGAAATCACGATGATTCTGATGCTCCAAAACGCCGTGTTTGCCGTCCTTTTTCTGGCGGCAATGTACCTGGTCGGTACGTTGATGCTGCGCGTCGTCGGCTGGAAACAAACGTCGATCGGCGCCATCGCATGGGGGTTTATCACGGTAATGGGCGTGTTCCAGCTGATTGCCTATCCGCTGTTTCTTGCAAAGGCGTCGTTTACAATGCTTTTGATTGCTTTCGGCGCGGTTATGCTCCTGTTGATCGGCACAAGTCTTTTTGTATGCATCCGGCATAGAATCTGGAAACATGTCGGCGAAGAGCTGATACAGCTTTGGACAGGATTCCGCAAAACGCCGCTCCCGATCCTCCTGCTCGGATTTATGATCCTGCTGTTTCTGTACTACGGTGTATTCTATACGCATCTGACGCATGACGACAGCTATTATATGCCGCGCGCGATGGAGGTGCTCACGCATAACTCGCTTGGTGTTTCCCATTCCGTCGGATGGTTCGGCTGGGAAGTTGAAGGGTTCCCCAAGACAACCGATGTGTCGACACTTGAGTTTTTCAAGGCGCTTCTGTCTTACCTGAGTGGCATCCCTGTCACTGTGCTCACCCGAAACGGTTTTCAGATCGCGTTGATTCTGATCAGTCTGGCGAGCATCTGGACGTTCGCTGACGTATTTGCGCAGGAGAAGAAGCACGCTTTTTCGATCAAGGCCTACGCACTGATCCTTTGGATTGCGATTTTGCTTCTTGACCTGAACCAGGAATCGAGCGGACAATGGATCGCAAACAAACTGTGGCAAGGAAAATCCATGCTTCCCAGCATTGTCTTTTCGATGCTGTTCGCCGCCTGCGGCTGCATTATTCAGCACATCGAATCCTTCAAAAAGCAGGAGTGGATTTCCGTTTGCTTGCTGCTGCTTGCGGGGATGTCCGTTTCGATCGTCGGCATTTTCCTGACGCCGATTCTCTATTTTTTGATCGGGGTTTCCTTTTTGCTGGTTACGAAATTCCGGTATTTTAAACGCATTGCGCCCTGCGCGATCGCTGCAGCCGTACCGACTGTCCTTACGATCGGGATAAGCTATTATAACGTTGTATCAGAGAATTCACGTTATTTTTCGATTGCAGAGCAGAACAGAACGTGGTTAGAGGAACTGCTGTATTCAACGAACAAATATGTATTCGTTCTCTTCCTGGTTTGCGCTGTCTATGTGTTCTTCAAAGGCACGGATCTCGAACGCGCGTTGTTCGTCGTGATGCCGCTGCTGCATTTCATGACGTTCCTGAATCCTCTGTTCAGGACAATTGTTTCGACATACATTACCACACGACCGGTTTATTTCCGCCTGTTCTGGCTGCTGCCGGTTCTTCTGCTTCCGGTGTTCTGGATTCCGAACGTCTTACTGGAAAAGCTCGATCCGCACAGACTGCAGACAGGTTTGGTGCTTGTGTGCTTTTCCATGAGCTTATACGTCGGCGGCCAGTGGAGTCGCGGCGGAGATGACGGCATGGAAGCACTGATCCCGGCGACAAAGCATGCCCGCGCACGCACAAACATTTATCGCATGGAAAGCGATTCGTTTGAAATGTGTTTGGCGATTGACGCGGATTGGAAGGAAGATGCAAGACCGCTCATTTTGTTCTACGACAATGACTACAGACAAAACGAAATCCGTCAGTATACAGACAGATTCAATCTCGCGTGCGGCATGCGCAAGGAACAGGTGGCGTATTTGACTGAGAATATCCCCGGAACAAATATCCGGTCGTGTGATTTTTACGAAATCTATCAGACGATTGAAGACGGGGCGTATCTGCACGACATGCTCACGCGGCTGGGCATCAACTACGTGTGCTTCTATGACGAGCCTGCCTGCAAGAATCCGGAAGCGTGCGGTTTCACACCGCTGTATCAGAACAACAGGACACTGTGGCGCGTCGACACGATTGCGGAAAAGTGATCCTTCCTGCTCGCCCCCAATCAATACTTGAACATTCTGCTTGTCCAAACGACGTAATACTGCGTCAGAAATCCCCGACAGGCGAAAGCCTGCCTTGCGGTTTCTTCCTTGTCTTGCGCCGTTTGTACGGCGCGTCAATCATGCACGATTTTTGGAGCGAACAGCATGCCCCTCGATATCGTTCCGAATCTGCAAAAACAATAACCCTTGTTTCTGTGTTCCGCACGGCAACACGCGATGAACCAAAAACGGACTGCAGCCCGAAAGGAATGCGGCCCGTTTTTTTGGCGCCGAACAGGCAAGAAAAAACCACTCGTTAAACGAGTGGGAAATAAAAGAATCTTATAGAGAAGAAAAAGAAGAACCTCCTATGATAGAATACAGTGGGTTTGCCAACCACAGTAAAGAGAACATAGGAGGTATGT
>JAFSYM010000023.1 GCA_017450005.1 Clostridia bacterium | reverse complement strand
GCCTCCCTTTATTTTGTAGTTTGTGCAGTTGGCAGACCGCACTTCTATTCTATAAAGGGATTCTTTTTTGTTCAACTATTTAATTCTTACCGAACCACGCGTCAAACGCGTGGTTTTGGTATACAAAAACCAGGGACGGCAGCATCGCCGTCCCTGTATTTTTGGTTCATCACGGAATTCCGTGCAAAAGGCTGACAAGAAGAGAAAGTGTCATTGCGAGCCCCGAAGGGGCGTGGCAATCTCCATACGATGACGGTTCCCTCGAACGGTTTCCAACCGGCATCTACGGGAGATCGCCACGCTTCGCTCGCGATGACACCTTGCCGATATCTGTTGCACGGAAAACCGTGAAGAACGGTATTTTTCGTATTCTCTTGTACTGTCAAACTCAGGACTCCGAGCTGTTCTCCCAATTCATTGCGCGCTGCACGGCACGTTTCCAGCCGGCATACAGCGCGTCGCGCTTCTCCTGCGTCATACTCGGACGGAACACGCGCTCGACCTGCCGGACGGACTCGAGCTCATCCATACTCTGCCAGAAGCCCGTCGCCAGACCCGCCATATACGCGCAGCCGAGCGCCGTCGTCTCGACCGTCTTCGGCCGGTTGACCTCGGCGCGGATCAGGTCGGCCTGAATCTGCATCATGATGTCGCTCACGCTCGCGCCGCCGTCCACACGCAACTCCGAGAACGGAATGCCCGTGTCGGCCTGCATCGCTTCGAGCAGGTCGGTCATCTGGAACGCGATCGACTCAATGACCGCACGCGCAAAGTGCGCACGGTTGACGCCGCGCGTCAGACCCACGACACAGCCGCGCGCGTACATATCCCAGTACGGCGCGCCGAGGCCGGTAAACGCAGGCACAAGGTAGATGCCGTTGGCGTCGTGCACGCTCTCGGCAAGCCGGTCGCACTCCGGCGCGGAGGAGATCATCTGCATCTCGTCGCGCAGCCATTTGATGACGGAACCGGCGTTGAACGCGCTGCCCTCGATGGCGTACGTCACCTTGTCGCCGATGCCCCACGCCACACCCGTGACAAGGTTGTTGTTGGACACGGTGCGCGTATCGCCCGTGTTCATCAGCAGGAAACAGCCGGTACCGTAGGTATTCTTCGCCTGACCTGCCTTGAAGCAGCCCTGGCCGAACAGCGCCGCCGGCTGGTCGCCGATCGCGCCGCTGATGGGCACGCCCGCAAGCATCGACAGACCGAACGCATCCGCGCTGACCGTGCCGTATACCTGGCTCGACGGCACGACCTCGGGCAGCAGGGACATCGGGATGCCGAATTTTTCGCACAGGAAACCGTCCCAGCAGAGCTTATCCACGTCAAAGATCATGGTGCGCGATGCGTTGGAGTAGTCCGTCACATGCGCCTTGCCGCCGGTCAGATTCCAGATCAGCCACGTCTCGACCGTGCCGAACAGCAGATCGCCGTTCATCGCCTTTTCACGCGCGCCGGGCACGTTCTCCAGAATCCAGCGGATCTTGGTCGCGGAGAAGTACGCGTCGATGACAAGACCGGTGTGCTCCTTTACATAGTCGCCGAAGCCCTCCGCCTTGAGGTTATAGCAGTATTCCGCCGTGCGGCGGCACTGCCAGACGATGGCGTTATAGATGGGTTTGCCCGTATTCTTATCCCAGAGAATGGTCGTCTCGCGCTGGTTCGTGATGCCGATGCAGGCGACTTCCTGGGGCGAAATCTCGCCGTCGGTGAACAGCTCTGCCACGCTCAGAAGCTGGCTGGAGAGAATATCCATCGGATCGTGCTCGACCCAGCCTGCCTGCGGATAGATCTGCGGAAATTCATGCTGCGCCTTCTTGGCGATATTGCCCGCCTTGTCAAACAGGATCGCGCGGGAACTGGTCGTGCCCTGATCGAGCGCAAGAACGTATTTCTTTTCCATTATATCTGCACCTCCAAATGTTCTGTATTTAGAATAGACGATTCCGGATAAAAAGTCAAGCACAGGTTCACCACCTGTGCTTGTCCATATCCACACGGCCGTCCGGCAGGAACGTCACGCCCTCCTCCTCGAGGAGCGTGCGCTGCATATCGCTGCCGCCGAACGCGAATGCCGGACTCGTCCGGCCGTCCTTTGTGACGACGCGGTGACACGGGATAACGCCCGGCTTCGGGTTGACATGCAGCGCATAGCCCACAACGCGTGCCCAGCGGGGATTGCCCGCAAGCAGCGCGACCTGACCGTACGTCGCCACCTTCCCTTTCGGGATCGTCTGCACCACCGCGTAGATGCGCTCAAATGTGTTCATTCTTCTTCAGATCCTCCGCCAATATCTCTGCGGCAGATTTTACGCAGTCAAGACAACTGCGCCGATGATAGTACCCTTCCGTCCGCGCCTCGGGCGTCGGCGGATCGCTGTGCGAGGCCATGCCCTTTAACAGGTCGGCACAGATAATCGAGCCGAACCGCGCCTCGAACGCGTCGGTCAGCTCGCGTGTTTTGGGGTACATCGCCTTTTTGCAGTCGGGCGTACCGTCGCCGTAAACAAGTCCGGCAATCAGCCCCATGCCGCTGACCGCGCCGCACACGTACCGCAGCCTCGCAAAGCCGCCGCCGAACGGACACGACAGGCGCAAAAGCGTCTCCTCCGGCAGTCCCGCAACGTCTGAAAACGCCGCCGCGACCGCCTGACAGCAGTTGTAGCCCGCCAGAAAGTTTTCCTCCGCTTTACGGATATATTCCTGTGTCTGCATTTTTGTCACCTCAATCAAATTCCCAAAGATACAGCGAGCCGTCCTCGCCGCTCATGTCCACCGCGAACGTATGCGTCACGCCGTCCTTGTCCACATAGGAAATGCCGTTGTTCGGGATCAGACCGTAAAAGACGGTGGTCACGACAAGCGGACGGTCGGGCGTCAACTGCGGCTGCTCGTAGAGCACCTTGGTCGTGAAATGCATCTTTTCGTCCGCGCCGAAGTCGCCGTCCGAGAGCGCGAGCACCTTGAAGTCGCGCACGGCCGCGTCGGTCGTGAAGACGATCTGCGTCTGCGCGTCGTCGGACAAGGCCGTGAAGAAGTCGGCGTTCGTTTCGTCGAACGTGTCCTCCGCCTCACGCACGGAAACCGTCGCGTCGGCGAAAACTTCTTCCGTCGTCTGCGCCTCGGCCGCAGACTGCGTCTCGGTCAGATCCGGCGCGATTCTCTGCTGCGCAGCCGGCTCTGTTGTTTCGGCAGTCGTCTGCGGCATTTCGGTTGTCGGTTCATTCTTCGCCGTGCCGCAAGCGCTCAGAAGCAGCAGCGCACAGCAAAGCAGAAGCATTCCGGTTTTTTTCATGATGACTTACCTCCCATCACATTCTCCTGTACGATCCATAGATGAAACACGCCGAACAGCAGCGCGAACGCCGCTAAAAGCCAATGCCGGAGCAAAACGCCGCTTTGCAGAAACAGGCAGACCGGCAAAACCGCCAGAGCGTATAAAACCGCCTTGCCGCCTTTTCGTTTGCACGCCCAGAGTATACTGTACGCCGCGAGCAGTACAAACGTCAGGATCAGCCACGCGACCATCCGGCCGGGCGACGCAAAGCCGAACTCCCACCCCGCCGTCAGCGGCAGGATCATCAGCGCCATGCAGCCGTAGCGCCCGATCTGCTCGAACACATTGACCGCCGTGTGACGGCTCTTCCAGCTGTCCGCCAGTCCTCTGCGCGCGCAGAGAATATTGACCGCGATCAGACAGATGACCGCGAACGCGTTGACCGCGTTGATCCAGCCGAACTGCATGTGATCCCTTCTTTCCGCATCATATTGACATAACCTGTATTACGGCGCGCGCTCCGCATCGAGCTGGCGCAGAAACGACAGCAGAAATGCATACCGCTCGGCCGCCATCGCCTTTGCCGTTTCGGTATGCATCAAATCCTTCAGAAGCAGCAGTTTGTCATAAAAGTGCTGCACGGAATCCGTCAGCGGCCGCCCGTGCTGTCCGCCGTACGCGAACGTGCGGGCAATCCCGACGGCGCCCATCGCATCGAGCCTGTCCGCATCCTGCACGATCCGTCCCTCTATTGTGGCGGGTATTCTGTCGCGGTTGCGGCTGAACGAAACACCGCGGATCACGACGCAGATTTGTTCGATCCGCTCCTGCGGCACGCCGTTCTCCCGCAGGAAGGAACGGGCGTTCTCCTGATCGCGCGTCTGAAACAGTTTCGGATCGTCCGCGTCGTGCAGAAGCGCGGCAAGCGAGACGATCTCCATGTCGCAGCCCGGCTCGGATGCGGCAATGCGCAGCGCATTGCGGTACACGCGCAAGGTGTGCGCCGCGTCGTGCCCGCCGGCATCCTCCCGGAACAATTCGCCGATATAGGCAATCGCCTTTTCCGTCAGCATAGCGCACCTCCGAGCGGTCTGTCTTGTTGTATACAGAATACCATATCCGCATGAAAAAATCAACAAAAAAAGCGCCTTCTGTCCGAACAGACAAAAGACACTTTTTCATGGCGGAGAAGGAGAGACTCGAACTCTCGCGCCGGTTTCCCGACCTACGCCCTTAGCAGGGGCGCCTCGTCACCAACTTGAGTACTTCTCCATGGTAACCAAACTCTATATGAAATTGAATGAAACGGCTGGCGGAGAGAGTGGGATTCGAACCCACGGTACCCGCAAAGGTACGACGGTTTTCAAGACCGTTCCGTTATGACCGCTTCGGTATCTCTCCGAATCGATAGCATACAGAGTTTAGCACAAGCGGCGCGAATTGTCAAGAGATTTTTCAAAAAAGTTTCCAGCTTTTCATGTTGACAACGGCATTCATCGTGGTATAATAAGTATGATAATTCATACTTTTCATACAAGATAGGATGATTAGCTTGAAAAAGCCAAAAGGCAAGCACATTTTCGGTACGGTCACAGTCGGCACAAAGGGACAAATCGTGATCCCCAAAAAAGCGCGCGATATATTCGGCATAGAGCCGGGCGATTCACTGCTGCTGGTCGGCGACGAAAAGCAGGGTCTTGCTATCGTCACCAACGCGCAGGTGTCCCGCCTGCTGCAGGGAATCATGAGAGGAGACGAGGAATATGAAAGCGATCCGAACGACTGACCTTTGCCGCAGTTTCGGCGACGTACGCGCCGTCGATCATCTGGATCTGTCGGTGGAATCGGGCGAAATCTTCGCCCTGCTGGGCGTCAACGGCGCCGGCAAGACGACGACCATCCGCATACTCTCGTGTCTGCTCAGGCCCGACAGCGGCGACGCCGAGCTGATGGGGCACAGCATCGTGCGCGATCCGACCGCCGTCAAACAGATTATCAATCTGTCCCCGCAGGAAACGGCCGTTGCGCGCAACCTGTCTGTGCGTGAAAACCTGCATCTGATCGCGCGCATTTACGGATGCACAAAGAACGAGGCGGACATGCGCACAAACGAACTGGTCAACGCGCTGGAACTGCATGACGTCGCGTCGCGCAAGGCGGGCACGCTCTCCGGCGGTTACCAGCGGCGGGTATCTATCGCCATGGCGCTGATCTCGAAACCGCAGATTCTCTTTCTGGACGAGCCGACGCTGGGGCTGGACGTGCTGGCGCGCCGCGCGCTGTGGAAGTTTATCGAATCGCTGCGCGGCGGGATGACGATTATTCTGACGACCCACTCCATGGAGGAGGCGCAGGCGCTGTCCGACCGGATCGGCATCCTCGCTGGCGGTCGGCTGCGCGCATGCGGCACGGCGCAGGAACTGATGTCCCGCACCGGAAAGGACACATTTGAAGATGCATTTGTGCAGCTTGTCAGCGAGGGGGAATCGGCATGAAACGTATAACTGTTTTCGCACACAGAAATGTGCTCGAACTGCTGCGCGATCCGCTGACGATTGTTTTCGGCGCTGCGTTCCCGGTCGTATTGCTGCTGCTGTTGACGCTCATCTCGCGCAACGCGCCCGGCGACGTGTTTAAAATCGAAACACTGACGCCCGGCATCGCCACATTCGGTCTTTCCTTTTTCTCACTGTTTGCCGGCATGCTCGTCTCAAAGGACCGCAGCACGTCGTTCCTGATGCGCCTGTACGCCTCTCCCCTCACGTCGACCGACTTCATCCTCGGCTACACGCTGCCGCTGCTGCCGCTCGCGCTCGTGCAGGCCTGTCTGTGCTATGCCGCCGCGCTCGCGCTGGGTCTGCCGTTTTCCGCTGCGACTCTCCGCGCGATCGTACTCGATCTGCCTGCGGCGCTGCTGTACATTGCGCTGGGTCTTCTGGCCGGCAGCCTGCTGAACGACAAGCAGGTCGGCGGTCTGTGCGGCGCACTTTTGACAAACGTGAGTGCGCTGTGCTCCGGCGCATGGTTCCCGCTCGACCTTGTCGGTAAAGGGTTCCGCACGGCGTGCTACTGCCTGCCGTTTGCGCATGCGGTCGATCTGGGACGCGCCGCGCTCAGCGGCAATTATGACGGATTCGGCATACATCTGGCCGTCGTCTGCGGCTATGCCGCCGCTCTGATTGTACTGTCCGTCGTCGCATTCCGCTTGAAAACGACAGAACGCGCATAAAGTTTACACGGATTCTATCGTTGACAAATTCTTTTTTTCGCGGTATACTATGTGCAGTTTATAAGTCGAGGTGTACCATGAAGAAAATCAACCATTCCACTTTGATTATCAGCATCGCTGCCGCAGTTCTGATCTTCGGCCTGTCGATTGCAATCGGATACAAGTACGGACTGATCATGGGTCTGATTATCGGCGTGAGCGCTTTTGTCGTCCTGATTACTTGCCTGCTGATCTATAATGCCAAGCAGAACAAATAGAGGTTCTCTGCTGCAATCCCACCGAGCATTTCGCCGTGTATCGGCGAAATGCTCTTTTTTTGGTTTATCACGAAAAGTTGAGGGATCGCACAAACAAGAAGTACTGTCATTCCGAGGGTGGCGTTCACGCCGACCGTGGGAATCTCCGAAAGAAGCCGGTAACGGCATCTATGAGAGATCGCCACGCTTCGCTCGCGATGACACCGGGATTATCATTTCCCCAACTTTCCGTGAACAGCGCTTTTTTTAAAAAAGACTTCCATTTTTCAAAATGATGTGCTATAATGATTTAAAGCATAAACGTTTTAAATCACTAAAGTGAGGAGATTGCCATGCCTATCGTAGATATTCTGCGCAAAAATGCCGCTTTGTACGGCAATGACGACGCGCTGGTCGAACTCAATTACGACGCACAGGAGAGCAAAAACTGGAGCGAGCTGGAACTGGTCGAGTCCGCGCACCATTTCGGCGCGCGCCGCGTCATGACGTGGAAGGAATTTGACGACGCTTCCAACCGTTTTGCCAACCACCTGCTGTCAATCGGCATCAAAAAGGACGACAAAGTCGCTATTTTGCTGATGAACTGCCTGGAGTGGCTGCCCGCTTACTTCGGCATTCTGAAAACGGGCGCGTGGGCCGTTCCGCTGAATTACCGCATACCGGCCGAGGAAATCCGGTACAGTCTGGAAAAGGCCGAGGCGAGCGTGCTGCTGTTCGGCGAGGATACGCTCGATCGCGTGGAGAGCATCCGTGAAAATCTCACCGGCATCCGCGAGTTTTTGTATACGGGCGAACACATGCCGGCCTTTGCCAAAGACTACGGCGAGACGATTGCCGTCATGCCGACGGACGATCCGATGATCCCGCTGACGGACGACGACTTTGCCGCGATCTACTTCTCTTCCGGCACGACCGGTCTGCCGAAAGCCATCCTGCACTGTCACCGCAGCCTGTCGCAGGCGTGCGTCGTGGAGCAGAAGCATCACGGACAGACGAAGGACGACGTGTTCCTGTGCATTCCCCCGCTGTATCACACGGGCGCGAAAATGCACTGGTTCGGCAGCTTCCTCGTCGGCGGCAAGGCAATCCTGCTGCGCTCGTCCAAGGCGAAGTGGATTCTGCGTGCCGCAAGCGAAGAGAAATGCTCGATCGTCTGGATGACCGTGCCGTGGACGCAGGACGTGCTGTGTCTGCTGGAAGATCCCGCTTTCGACCGCAGCGCATACGATTTCTCGCACTGGCGGATGCTGCACATCGGCGCGCAGCCCGTGCCGCCGAGTCTTGTGCAGCGCTGGCTCAAGCAGTTCCCGAACCACCAGTACGACACCAACTACGGTCTGAGCGAATCCACCGGCCCCGGCTGCGTGCATCTGGGTGTGGAGAACACGCACAAGGTCGGCGCAATCGGCATACCCGGCTACGGCTGGAAGGTCAAGATCGTCGATGAGGACGGCAACGAAGTGAAGCAGGGCGAAACCGGCGAGCTGTGCGTGCAGGGTCCGGGCGTGATGACCTGCTACTACCACGACGAAAAGGCAACCGCCGATACGATCAAAGACGGCTGGCTGTATACGGGCGACGTGGCCAAGATGGACGAGGACGGCTTTATCTATCTGGTCGACCGCAAGAAGAACGTCATCATCATGGGCGGCGAAAACATCTACCCCGTGCAGATCGAGGACTACATCATGAAGCACCCGGCCGTCAAGGCTGTCGGCGTCATCGGCGTTTTCCACGAGCGTCTGGGCGAAATCCCCGCCGCAATCATCGAGCTCAAGGACGGCGCGACCTGCACCGAGGAAGAGATGAACGAATTCTGCAAAGGACTGCCGCGCTACAAACGGCCGAAGAAGATCATCTTCGCGCCCGTACCGCACAACCCGACCGGCAAAATCGAGAAGCCGAAGCTGCGCGCCCTCTACGGCGGCGACCAGCTTGTGGCCATGCAGAACGAAATCAAATAATCAATAACAGGGCTGTCCGCAATTGGCAAGTGTCAACTGTGGACAGCCCTGCTGCTGTCTCTCGGATTCCGTCAGGAGGAACCGACACCAAAAGAGGTTCATCACGGGAAGTTGGGGAATCGGGAAAAAGCATAGTAAAGAATCTGTCATTGCGAGCACAGCGAAGCTATCCGTACTCCTTGAGTACATACAGACAGGAGCAAAGGGGAGCGGATTGCCGCATGGCAAGCGGCAAAGTCAGCTGCATGAATAAATGCATAAATCGGGCGAGGGTTCTTCCTGCGCAGTCACGCGAAGAAAGAACCCTCGTATTTTTGACTCGTTTCTACTGATTCCCCAGCCAGTGCATTATGAAAACTCCCGAAGAAACGGCAAGAAGTTGCCCTCCTCCTGCCCTGTGCGCATGGAATTATGATCTTCAAGAATTGCAAACCTGATGATAGAAAACCGGTTTTGGAATTCCATCTCATCCAAAACTTCATGAAACAGATGTGCTATCTGCGCCGGCGGATTGCCAAAAGCACCGCACCCCAGCGCCCCTAACACCAGCGCATCATTGTTCTGCAAAATACCAATGCGCAGAATCGTCCGGATTTTGTTCTTTATGCCCGGCACCAAGGGCGGAATAATCTCGCCGTCTTCGTTCATTGGCGGGCGATTCATGCCGGCCACAGAGATAATGTCAACCTGATAGTATTCGTCCAGCAGCGGATATCCTGCACGCTCTTCACCGCGAAAAACAGTAACACCCGGTGAATAAATCCCGCCGTAATTCCGATCCAGCGGATACTGTTTCGCAGCGCGCCAGATTCCATATAATGACGCAAGATCCGAAAACTGATACATCGACATAAACAGATTACTTCTGCGGAACAAGTTCTCTTCCTGCGCCCCCGCTCCCGTAAAAACGCCTCCGCCCGGTTTCTGCCGATTAGCCATATTCAATGCTGCCGGATGGTACCCGGCGTCCAGTAATTCTTTTGCTGCAGTCAGTGTATCCTGATTGACCACTTCGATCTTTGTTTCAATTACAGTTTCCGACGGCTTTGTTGAAAGCTCCTTGTCAATCAATACGGTGTTGCGCATCATATCCGCCGGATTTGGATCTCAGAAAATCCCACAAATCCATATCCTGCAAATCATATTCCACCGACAGCGTTCCGGAACGGATTCTGTCCTCCTGTTTGCCGATCCGATTCAGGTATTGCCGCGTTATCCGAAAATAACCTCTGTGTCTGTGAAGTCATGCCGGATCACTTCGATCCGGTCGGGAATTACATGCAGTACACAGGAAATAATATGTTCCTGCTCGTCGGGCGAAAGCGACGCGTACTGTTCCCGCACGACCTGAATCAGATAGTCACGTGTGAGCATCGCGCGCAGCGTCGCTTCAAACAGCCGCAGCTCTTTCATCGTGAATCGCTGTGCGGCCGCGACATCCGGTGTATCGTCTGCATCCATATTCAGGATCATCCTTGCCGTGTCGTACGACGTCACAATAGACGTCGGAAAGTCCACGATATGCAGCTCGTCGTCCCGGATGAAATAGCGGAACTCTGCTTTCCGATTGCGCGCAGAAGGCACGCTCGCCTTTCGGTATTTCTTCAGAGCCGCAGCAGCCGCTGTTGAGGTTTTTTCGTCAAAAGTTTCCGGAACGACAACATGCATGAAGATCCGATCCGGCGCAAAGAACATGGTTTCCCCGGTTTCCGAATCCAGTATGCCTTTGTCAATCTGTTCGAGTGTGCGGAAGACAAAATTGCTGACATACCCGCACGCTGTCGACGACGCGGCGCCGATCACAACCGGCGTCAATTCGTCTGCGGACTGCCGGATATACCGGTCTATTTCCGATGAAGCGCTCTCCACTTGTGCAATATATGCCAGCACCTGTTCCTGCGCCCTGTGCAGAGACTGCGTATCCGACGATGTGTAAACCACGCGTTTGAGCGCGGTGGTTTTTCCGACGCCGACCAGATCGTCCGGCAAGCGCACAAGCGAATCCGTAACAAGGATTGTACGCGACAATCCGAGCGCCATCACGCACAATCCGATCTCAAACAGCACGTTATCGCGCATGGTATGCACGCACTCGCTCGAGTCTGCGCGGCGGATGGTCGTGGTATCATGCCCTTCACAGATCAGAACGGCATAGTCAAACGTCGGAATCTTTTTAATCAGCATCGGCAGCAGCGCGATGTTGTGCGCATCTCTGGCATTGCGGAACAAATCGCGCCAGTAGGCGCACGAATACCCCTTTTCCGTCAATGACCGGCTTAATGCGGACAGCAAACCGCTCTGCTCGCTTACGCCGGAAGAAAACAGCACGATATTCCGATCGGTCATATGTGTCACATCCTTTTTCTTAAAATGGGAAATCAGTTTTTGAAGCCGAAGCTGCTGATGCGCACCTGCGCGCCCGTGTCGACAATGTGAAACAGCGAACCGTCCGCATGCGGACAAATTGCGAGCCCCTCCCCTTCCGCATCGAGCCTGCCGGTGCAGCGGACAAAGACCGGTTCGGCATGGCCGGTATCGAGGTCGATCACCGTCATGGTCTTTTCCCGCATGCCGGTGTTGGTCACAACGTACAGTCTGCCGTCATAGATTTCGCCGCCCTGCATCTTGTAGAGCGTCGTATCGAGCTGCAGCGCGCCGAGATAGGAAAAGTCGCGCACGTCCAGCATGCGGATCTCGTCCACCTCGTTGGACTGGGAGTAGTACAGAACATCGTCCGCAATCGCACACCACGGAATACGTCCGTTGCCGCGGCCCTCCTTCGGGACGGGATGGAAGTCGATGTATTCGAGCGTTTGCGGATCGTAGCGGATCACGCCGGGATTGCGAAAGCCGAAATCCTCGATTGCGATGAACAGCGCGCCCTCGTACAGACAGCAGTCGCCGAGGTGCGCATAGCCCTTGCGCATGAGTTCCTTCGGAATGCACATCTCATGCCGCAGGACGATCTCGCCCGTTTTGGCGTCGATCTTCGTGATGGCGTTGTATTGCAGCGGCTTCACCGCGCCGGTGCCGTAGAAATAGTCCCCGTCCGCCGCAAGTCCCTGCCCGAAGCTCACGCCGTCGGTCACGTCGTACGGGAGCGAGCGCGTCAGAATCATATCGCCGGACGCAACATACGGCTCACCCGAAAGCATGCCGCCGATCCATGCGACAAAGGCCAGCAGAAGCGACAAAGAACGCCGGATCACAGAAGCTGTTTTTTCCATAATTTCCTCCCTCGGAACAGTCCCTGATTATATCATAGAATCTGTCTATGCAACATACTATGCGTTTATGGACGGAAGCGCGTGGATATCGTAGTTGTCGTAATAAATGTCAAAGGCCGTTTTCACGTCTCCGAACAATTCGATGAGCGCGCCTGCCTGGAACATGGCGGAGAGCGTACCGGAAGGGGCTTTCCATGCCGCGTTTGAAACGACCTCCAGCTTCTCGTTTCCGGGCGCGTTCGCGCGTAAGAGGGCCTCCGCTTTGAACAAAAGCTCTCCCGTTGCAATATGGTAGTCGCTTGAAACAATGGCCAGTTTCTTCACCGTCGGATAAAGCGACGTCAGAATGTCGTATGTAAACAACGCATTCTGCGCTGTGGTTATCGAATGATCCTCGACGATGATGCGTTTCTGTTCCACACCTTTCCCGGCCAGCCATTTGGCCATCTCTCCGGCTTCCGAAGCGGATTCGTTTTCCGCCGCCGTTCCGCCGCCGGTACAGACGATATACGCGTTAGAATATTTTTGCGCGCTCTTCAACGCGACAGTCAGACGCTCGATCAGTTCATCCTTCATGCTTCCGTCGGGGTTCAGCTGAAAGCCCAGAACGACAATACACAGCTCATCCGTGACCGGCAGACCGTCTGGAAGGACGTCGTAATGCAGCGGTTTTCCGAGCTGCGCAGACGTCCATAGATCCATGATGGACTTCCATCTTGTCCCCGCGCCGGCGTCCATATGGGACAGCTCGTTCAGTAAGGCGTCGATCCTCTCCGCGGCCTTGTCGCCATATGTGCCGTAATCCACCGCGATCTCCTCGACCATTTTCTCAATGCTGAGTGGATCGGCGGACGGATTTGCGGCATCGTTAGTACATCCGGCAAACGCAATGCACAAACATATTATGAGAGAAATAATCCTGAACCCGTATGTGCCTTTCTTCGTTGCTGCGCTTTTTATCATAATCTGCTCTCCTCTGTGATACTATAGAAACCGGAAGTTTTTTAAAAATACCGTTCTAATATTCTTTTGGATTCACGCTTAAAATAAATACTGTTTTCGTTTATAATCTCACCATTTTCTTTCATAACACCGGCCTCCTTAACGAACTGCAGCAAGCATAAGACAAGAAGGGGCAAATGTCAATGATGCCGCCGCCTTTGGCGGCTGATGATATTTCTCCGCTGCGCTCCGAAATGATGCAGATCGCTGCGCGATCAATGATGCGATGTTTGCTTTCATGTGCCGCAGACACGCATCATCAGCGAAGCAGCATCATTGCCGCAGGCAGCATCATTTGCCCGACAGGGCAAACATCATTCAAAAACGCGTGATTTGGTAGACAAATCACGCGTTTTTGATGGCCCGCCCGGAGGGATTCGAACCCCCGATCTTCAGAATCGGAATCTGCTGCGTTATCCAACTGCGCCACGAGCGGAACTGTGTTTTGTATTATAGCACAGCCGATCAGAAAATTCAATCCTTATTTTTAAAAATAATCCGATTGTCATGTGCCGTGTGCGTCGTGTGTATTATCGTGTTTAACTTGCAATTCAATATCGATTATGTTAAAATATATCAAATGATTCTTTTCACATACGGGAAGCTATTCTGCGAGAGGGGCAAAATGTATGTCAAACGATTTTGGCTTTGAATCAGCGACAACCAAACCGTTCTTTTTTATAAGCTATAATTCCGAGGATACTCCAAGGATAGCGTATGTTCCAAATTCACTGCGTATTCATTACCTTTGGGACGAAAACACACGTATAAAGAATGAAACAAGTATTCTGACAGACACCGGTTTTCTGCTTGGCAATATACCCAATTCTGAGAACAAATCACGCGGTTATCTGACGTTTCGACTTTCTGTCAATTAATTCCAAGACAAGTCGACACGAATAAACCCGTACGATGATCTAAGCGTCATTGGAGCGTATAAAAAAGCACATAGCATCAACGCCGACCATATACGCAATAAATAAACATCCACCGGCCAAGCCGGTGGTTTTTCTTTGACGGGCAAAGCCCTCTGTTCTTCGCAGACGCGTTAACGCGTGATACGGTCTGCCAGCCGCGTAAGATTGTTACTTGCTACCCGTAAACGGGCCTTTTTCG
>JAFSYM010000022.1 GCA_017450005.1 Clostridia bacterium | reverse complement strand
TGTCGTCGAATACCATGCTGCCAAACAGTTCCGGTACTGTACTCATAATGAATTCCTCCTTCTGGCTTTGTGAGGCTAAAACGCACATGAGAGGCAGTTCTGCCTCTCATTACGCGGTCATTTTATGCTTGTCTGTCGCAAAAGACAAGCATTTTTGTATCAACTTCATCCTTATCATTCGAAAACACTATGATAGCAAAAAGCCTTTTCCTATCATGGTGCTGGATGCTGCCAAATCAGGTTGGTATATGATCTTCAAAGCGTCGTCAACCATGCGACGGCTTTGCTCCCCCCGAATACTGATGACCGCGCCGGTGCCGCAGAAGTCATGCTCAAAGGCTTTGCGGCGCAGCAAAACAGCCTTGCTGTTTTGCCATATGCTCATTATAGCGGGATGGTCTTAAGGTCGGGGTCAAAATACGGCATCGGCTGCAGCTTGAAGAGGTTCTGCTCGTGCAGTCTGTCAATTCTGGCTTTTGTCCTTTCGTCAGATACTTTTCCTATGCGGATATAACGATCCAACTCCTCATAGGTGAAGCCCAGGCTCTCTTCGTCTGTCTTCCCGGACAGGCCGTCGATGGGCGTTTTTTCGACGAGCTGCTCAGGCAGTCCCAGCACCCGTCCGATCGCCTTGACCTCCTGCACAGTCAATCTGGAGCAGGGGCTGAAGTCTCCTGCCCCGTCTCCGTAGCGTGTCGCATAACCCACCCAGTCTTCCGAGAGATTGCAGGTATTCGCCACTCTTCCGTTGTGACTCTGGGATACCGCATACAGCGCCGCCATACGAATTCGGGCCGGGAGATTGATTCGGCTTTGCTCAGAAAGCGCAAAGGGAATGGCTTCTTTCAAGCCGTTTACCGCCGCTTCAATATTCACTGTGAAATACCGAATTCTCAGAAGAGTCACCAGACTTAGGGCAGCATCATAGTCCGGTTGTACCCCGTTCGGCATCAACACGCCGATCACCCGTTCCCTGCCGAGCGCCTCTACACACAGCGCCGCAACTGTAGAGCTGTCTTTTCCTCCGGAGATCCCAACCACCGCATTGCATCCTGCTCCATTTGTTTCAAAAAAGCCGCGTATCCAATCCACGCACTCATTTTTAACCTTCATAGCATCGAACATGATTTCGCCTCCCTATGGTCATTCAGCGGCCTGCGTTATGAGATGTGCTCGCAGCAAGTTGACCTGCAGCCTTTAAAGCTCTGATATCTGCAGCGCGTCGTAGCCGGATTCGCCGGTGCGGATACGGACCACGTCCTCTACGTCATAGACAAAGATTTTGCCGTCGCCGATCTCCCCGGTGTGCAGCGCTGCATTGGCTGCGGCTACAACAAGCTCGGGATCCACCTTGGACACGACAATATCGACCTGAAGCTTCGGCGTGAGATGCATACTCATTTCAATGCCGCGGTACTGGCCGGTTTTGCCCTTCTGCGTGCCGCAGCCCAGCACATTGGTAACGGTCATGCCGGTAACACCGATGCCGGCCATCGTATCCCGCAGGGTGCCAAAGCGCGCCTCATCGCAGAGGATACGCACCAGGGTGTAGCGTTTCCGGCCGACCGGCGTTTCACGCAAACCGGAGGAAAGCGTCAGCGGGAAAGGCTGCAGTCCGGCGGTGTCGACCGGACCGTCAGAATGCACGCCCAGTGTGGACTCGATGGGGATGAAGTCCGCGTAGGCGTTGGCGAGGCCGTGCTCCGTCACATCCAGGCCCTCGATCTCCTCTTCCGCACCCGCGCGAAGGCCG
>JAFSYM010000021.1 GCA_017450005.1 Clostridia bacterium | reverse complement strand
CCGTCGTGACGACGCCGTTTTCATCCACGGCCGCAACGTCGGGATTGTCGGACGCAAACGTCAGCTTGCAGGGCTCGCCCGTCGTCGTGACCTTTGCGTCGAGTGAAAACGTCGTCTTCGCAAACGCCGTGCGCTGCGGCTCTGCGGTCACCGTAATCTGCGGCTTTTCGAGCACGACGGTGTACGTGTTGTCGACCGTGCCGTAGGTGCTGTTGACCAGCTCGATCTGCGTGCCGTTTTCAATCGTGTCACCGAGCACATTTATCCGCGCGTCGCCGTCCACGGACACATAGTCGCCCAGCGTCTCCTTCGTCACGCCCCACGGCAGATAGACGTTCAATGCCTCGTCGATTTTCACCTTGTCGGAAATTAGATGCGATTCGTCGATGAAAGTAATCGTATACCATCCTTGTCCGGCAAACGTAAAACTCGGATAGGTTTGAAGACGGTCGTACACATAAGAATTCTCATAGCAGTAAATAATATGTTCTTCACAAAATGACCGATCTTCCTGTATGACATTTTTTCCGACAATCACTGTATCAAAGTAATTGAACGCCAAATAACCGACAGAACGAACATTTTTGCCGATCATCACAGTTGTTTTCGGTTCCGGCCGACAATGGTATTTATCGTTATAAAACTCAAATGCGGATTCCGCAACCGCCGTTACCGGCACACCGCCGATCTCGTCCGGAATCACGATGTCTTTTTGAAACACATACGTCGGTTCGCCGAGATCTTTGCTTGATATTTTCATACCCGTGATCGTGATTTCCGATCCGTCCTCGGAATAATACCCGGCAAGATACGGATGCGGCAGAGAGTTATAGAGTTTATCTGTTTCCGATAAGTTATCGCCGTAGTTCGGGTCGTCCTCTAATTTTTCGTAGAAGTATTCAGCGTAAACCGGAAACGAAGAACAGACCAGCAGACACGCCAGCAGAACGACAGATACAAATTTCAGAATTGCATGACCGGCAGAAGTACGCATAGGGCAATCACTCCATTTTGTTTATTATATATATAATACCATGATAATAACATACTTGCAACTACATTGTCAAATTTTATGGTTCATCACGGATTTTTGTGGGATGGTCAGATGTCGGTAAAGAGCGGTGTCATCGCGAGGCGCGAAGCGGCGCGGCGATCCGTAACCCCGGAAGTACATAAGTGAACAAGAAAGAGAACGGATTGCCGCGCGCCATAAAGGCGCTCGCAATGACAAACAAGGGGACGTTTTCTTATCCCACAAAATTCCGTGAAGAGGGAATTTTATTACAATAAGCACGCAACCCCATTTCGAAATTGCGTGCTTATGAAGCTATATAGTATAACTTCCTTTCTGTTAGAAATTGTTTGAATCGGCTTTCTCTGTTTACGGTTGTCACAGCATATTCACCAGCTCCTTTTGAAATCGATCGAAAAAACGTTCTATTACAAGAATAAACATTTGTTCGCCATTTATTAAGCGCGCGGCTGTGAATTTTCTGTGAACATTTGTTCTTTTTCGATGTAATGAACGTCTCATAAATCACCGAGCATTTTCTATCTGTTTCTGTTGTCGTCACCGGCCGGAATCAGACTCCGGAATCAGACTTTACAAAAAATCCGAAATAATACTTGACAACGCGGGAATACTGTGGTAGAATCAACAGGCAATAAAGTAGAACAGCTTCTGTTCTCACCTGCGCGGTTCCGTCCGACGTATGGTCTATACGATACGCACGTGCGCATTTCGCGTGCACGGTATCCTGTGGATCGGCGCGGACAGATTCTGTCCGTGCTTTAATTTTTCCCGAAAGTATTTTTTGGAGGTGCTGCACCATCGCTATCAAAGAATTGCAAATCAATGACGCTATCAAGGACAAGGAAGTCCGTCTGATTTCGGAGGACGGGGAGCAGCTCGGCATCATGTCCAGCGCCGAGGCGCTGCAGATCGCCGAGAGCCGCAGTCTCGACCTGGTCAAGATTGCACCCGGCGCCAAGCCGCCCGTGTGCAAGATCGTGGACTACGGCAAGTACCGCTTTGAAATGGCCAAGCGCGAAAAAGAAGCGCGCAAAAATCAGCATGTCATTGAGACCAAGGAGATCCGTCTTTCTCTGAAAATCGACACGCATGACTTTGATACGAAGGTCGGCCACGCCAAGAGATTTCTTGAGAGCGGCAACAAGGTCAAGGTTTCCATCCGTTTCCGCGGGCGCGAAATGGCGCACCCCGAAATCGGCACCAAGACCATGGAGCGGTTCGCCGAGGCCTGCGCGGATTTCGGCGTCGTCGCCAAGCCTGCCAAGCTCGAGGGTCGGCAGATGCTCATGTTCCTGTCGCCCAAGCCCAACAAGTAATTTAATAAGGAGGAATCCCAAATGCCTAAAATCAAAACCCACAGCGGAGCGAAGAAGCGTTTCAAGCTCTCCAAAAACGGCAAGCCCATCCGCGGCCACGCCTACAAATCGCACATCCTGACCAAGAAGACCACCAAGCGCAAGAGAAACCTGCGCAAGACATCTGTTGCGGACGTTACGAACCAGAGACAGATCAAGCGTTTGATTCCATACAAATAATCAAGGCAACTCCGCACAATTCGCGATGCACGCCTTGCTTGTATCTTGTTCCGTCATATTGCACCAAAAATTCTTGACTTGCGTCAGCAAGCCTGCATATTTTCAGTACAATCTGACGAAAAATCTAACTGCGCAATCCGCACACCTGAATTGTGCGGTATTGCCTTCAACCGATTGACTCATATTAAGAATTCGGAGGTACTATCTCATGGCTCGTATCAAGGGCGCGACTATGACGCGCAAAAGAAGAAATAAAGTTCTCAAGCTCGCGAAGGGCTACTACGGCTCCAAGAGCCGCCTGTTCAAGACCGCCAAGCAGGCCGTCATGAAGTCCGGCAACTATGCCTACATCGGCCGCAAGCAGAAGAAGCGCGATTTCCGCCGTCTGTGGATCACCCGCATCTCCGCCGCCTGCAAGCTCAACGGCATGAACTACTCCACGTTTATGAACGGTCTGAAGAAGGCGGACATCGCTCTCAACCGCAAGATGCTCTCCGAGATCGCCATCGCCGATCCCGCCGGCTTCACCGCGCTGACCGAAAAGGCGAAGGCTGCGCTGAAATAAGCTGCCGATCAACAGAACACCAGGGACTGTATTCAGGGGACAGACGTCTGACTCTACCGAGCAATACAGTCCTTTCTTTATCCACCGAAAAGGATGCAATTCAAAGAACCGACCGAGGTGCTGACCAGCCGCGCCAATGCGCTGGTCAAGCAGATGACCGCCGTGCGCCGGAGCGCGCGCGAGCGCAGAGAAAACGGGATGTTTTTTCTGGAAGGAGCAAGACTGTGCGCGGATGCGGCAATATCCGGCACGGTCATTTTGGCTTGTCTGTACACCGACGCGGCGGCGGAGAAATACGCCGACCGTCTTGCGCAGATTCTGCCTGCCGCCGAAAAAGCGCACCGCATCTCCCCGGCTCTTGCGGAGCATCTGTCCGAAACGCAGAGTCCGCAGGGCGTATTCTGCCTGTGCCGGATGCCGCAGCGCAGCGCGCAGATCGACAAAAACGGGAAGTACCTCGCGCTGAGCGGCGTGCAGAATCCCGACAACCTCGGCGCAATCGCCCGCACGGCGGAGGCGCTCGATCTCGACGGCCTGATTGTCGAGGGCGGATGTGACCTGTACAACCCAAAGGCGCAGCGCGCGGCCATGGGTTCGTTGCTGCGTCTGCCGGTCGTGCGCACGGATGATCTCGCGCAGCTTCTGCGCGTGTGCCGCGCCGACGGCATGCGCACCTATGCGTCCACGCCGGACGCGGATGCGACAGCAGTGACCGACGCCGACTTTTCCGGCGGCGTCGTATGCGCGGTCGGCAACGAGGGCGCGGGGCTCGACGACGTGCTGCTGCGCGAATGCACGCGCGTTACAATCCCCATGCGCGGACGCGCCGAGTCGTTCAACGCGGCGGCAGCGGCGACGATCCTGCTGTGGGAAATGGCACGGGAGGCGTCAAAGTGAATACAATTTACTGGATCTGGCTGCAGCTGGCGCTCGGCGCGGGCGCACGGACGGATGATATTCTCTCCGCGTTCCCGTCACCGCGCGCGCTGTATGAAAGCGACGAGATGACACGGCGTGTGTCCGGCGTCTTCACGCCCAAGCAGATCGAAAAGCTCTCCCATACCAAGCTCGAAGACGCGCAGCATATTCTTGCGCGCTGCGGCACATTGCGGCAGGAAGTCGTCACGCCCGAAGACGCGCTCTATCCCCGTGTACTGCGCCGTCTGTCGGACGCGCCGTGCGCGCTGTATGTGCGCGGCGATCTGTCGTGCCTGCAGGATAAGCTCGCCATCGCGGTTGTCGGCGCGCGTCACGCGTCGATGTACAGTCTGGACGTCGCGCGGCAGCTCTGCCGCGACCTTGCGCGTGCCGGCGCAGTCGTCGTGAGCGGATGCGCAATGGGCGTGGACAGCGCTTCCCACGCGGGCGCGATCTACGGCGGCGGCAAAACCGTCGGCGTGCTCGGCTGCGCGATCGAAGCGCGGTATCTGATGGAAAATGAAGCGCTGCGGGAAGAGGTCTCGCGGCACGGTGCGCTGGTGACGGAATATCCGCCCGGAACGCCGGCGCGCGCCGCGCATTTTCCGATGCGCAACCGGATCATTTCCGGCATGAGCGCCGGTGTGCTGGTGATCGAGGCAGGCGAAAAGAGCGGTTCCCTGATTACGGCGCGGCTGGCCGGCGAGCAGGGACGCGACGTCTTTGCCGTGCCCGGCGACCTGACGAGCGTCGACTACAGAGGCGTCAACCGCCTGATCCGCGACGGCGCAAAGCCCGTGTTTTCCGCGCGGGACGTGCTGGCGGAGTATACGTGGGTATACGACAATCTCTCGCTCGAGCAGATCGGTCAGCAGCCGATGCAGACCGAAAAGCCTCCGATTCCGCAGCCGGATGCCCCTGCCCCCGCGAAAAAGCCGCCGCAGCCGGAGGTTCCGCTCTCCGCGGACGCCGAAGCGGTTCTGGCGCACTTTACACAGGACGCGCTGTATACAGACGATTTGGTGCGTGCCACAGGGTTCGGACCCAATCGTGTATTTACAGCATTGACAGAACTTGAGATTTGTGGTTTGATTAAAATGATAGAAGGCAAGCGGTATACGCTTGTTTGAAGAAGGAGCAGAACATGGCAAAATTAGTGATTGTTGAGTCGCCGGCCAAGGCGAAAAGCATCCAGAAATATCTCGGCAGCGGGTATGAAGTCACGTCCTCGATGGGACACGTGCGCGATCTGCCCGCAGCCAAGCTGAGCGTGGACGTCAAGAAGGACTTCGCGCCCAAATACGCCATTATTAAAGGAAAGGAAAAGCTGGTCAAGGAACTCAAGGAACGTGCGGCAGCGAGCGAGACCGTGTATCTCGCGACGGACCCGGATCGCGAAGGAGAAGCAATTTCGTGGCATCTGGCAACGCTGCTGGATCTCGATCTGTCCGAGGCAAACCGCGTGACGTTCAACGAGATCACCAAGCACGGCGTGCAGACCGGCATGGCGCACCCGCGCGCGGTGGACATGAACCTGGTCAACGCGCAGCAGACGCGCCGTATTCTCGACCGTCTGGTGGGCTACCGGCTGAGTCCTTTCGTCTCGCAGAAAATCCGCCGCGGTCTGTCCGCCGGACGCGTGCAGAGCGTCGCGGTGCGGCTGATCGTCGACCGCGAGGAGGAAATCAACGCGTTCGTGCCGGAGGAATACTGGACGCTCGACGCCAAATTCCTCAGCGCCCAGCGCAAGGTCATTTCCGCCGTCTTCACGGGCGACGAGACCGGCAAGGTCAAGATTACCAATAAAGAGCAGGCCGACATGTACCTCGCCCGTCTGGAGGACGCGGCCTATACCGTCGAGTCCGTCAAGAAAGGCACACGCAAAAAGTCCCCTGCTCCGCCCTTCAATACCTCGACGCTTCAGCAGGCGGCGTCGACCCGTCTGGGCTTCCAGGCACAGCGCACCATGCGCACCGCACAGGAGCTGTACGAAGGCGTGGACGTGGCAGGTCTGGGCACCACCGGTCTGATTACCTACATGAGAACGGACTCCCTGCGCATTTCCGAAGACGCCCGCGCACAGGCGAACGCCTTTATTTCCGCGACGTACGGCAGCAAATACCTGCCCGATAAGCCGCGCTATTTCAAATCCCGCGCCGGCGCGCAGGACGGTCACGAGGCGATCCGCCCGACGGTGCCGTCCCTGACACCCGAACAGGTCAAGGGTTCGCTGACGGCCGACCAGTTCAAGCTCTACAATATCATCTGGAAGCGCTTCATGGCCAGTCAGATGGCCGCCTGCGTGCAGAACACCGTCAAGGCGGAGATCCGCGGCGCCAACGCCGCCGACGCTGCCGCGGGCAAATACTGCGCGTTCGGCGTCTCCGGTTATTCCGTCAAATTCGACGGCTACACCGCCCTGTACGACGACTCCGCCGACGACGAGAAAGAGGGCAAAATCCCCGAGCTCGCCGCCGGAGAAACCGTCAGGAATAAGGAATTGGCCGCCAACCAGCACTTCACCCAGCCGCCCGCACGCTATACGGAGGCGACGCTGATCAAGGCGCTGGAAGAGGAAGGCATCGGCCGTCCGAGCACCTACGCCACGATCATCACCACGATCATCAAGCGCGAATACGTGCAGCGCAGCGCGAAGCTGCTGCGGCCGACCGAGCTGGGCGAGGCAATCACGAAGCTGCTCAAGGAGCGGTTCCCGAAGATCGTCAACGTCAAGTTCACCGCCCAGATGGAATCTTCGCTCGACGACGTGGGCGCGGGCGAAGCGGATTATATCAAGATTCTGCACTCTTTCTACGACGACTTTGAAAAGACGCTCTCCAAGGCCAAGGAGGACATGAAGGACGTCAAGATCACGCTCGCCGAGGATGTGACAGACATCCCCTGCGACAAATGCGGGCGCATGATGGTCATCAAGAGCGGCCGTTTCGGACGTTTCCTTGCATGCCCGGGCTACCCGGAGTGTAAAAACGCAAAACCCCTGGTGACCGAAACCAAGGCTGTCTGCCCGAAGTGCGGCAAAAAGATCATCGAAAAGCGTTCACGCCGCGGGTTTGTGTTCTACGGCTGCGAGGGCTGGCCGGAATGCGATTTCAGCACATGGGACAAACCGACGGACGAAACGTGCCCGAAGTGCGGCAAATCCCTGTTCAAGAAAAAAGGCGGCGTGATTGCCTGCCCGGACGAGAGCTGCGGTTTTGAAAAGAAAGCCGCACGCAGGAAAAAGGAAGAGAAGACCGATGCTTGATTGTCTGGTAATCGGCGGGGGTCTTGCCGGCGTGGAAGCCGCGTCGCAGCTCTCCGCCGCGGGGATCCATGTAACGCTGGCGGAAATGAAGCCGGTGCGCTTTTCGCCCGCGCACAAGAGCGCGGGACTGGCGGAGCTGGTCTGCTCCAACTCGCTCAAGGCGGAGCGTCTGGCTTCTGCGGCGGGTCTTTTAAAGCACGAGATGACTATGCTCGGCTCGATCTGCGTGCCGGCTGCGCTGTCCTGCCGCGTGCCGGCCGGCGGCGCGCTGGCGGTCGATCGCGACCTGTTTTCCAAAGCGATCACCGCGCGGATTGAAGGAGATCCGAATATCACGCTTTTGCGCGAAGAAATCACCGACATTCCCGACGACCGTCCCGTGATCGTGGCGGCAGGCCCTCTGGCCTCCGACGCGCTCTCGCAGAGCATTCAGCGGCGGTGCGGCGGGTTCCTCAGCTTTTTCGACGCAGCCGCGCCGATCGTGACCGCCGAGAGTGTGGACATGCAGTGCGCGTTCGGCGCGTCGCGCTATGATCGCGGCGGCGACGAGGATTATCTCAACTGCCCGATGGACAAGGCGGAGTACGAAGCGTTCTATGCCGCGCTGGTCACGGCGGAACGTGCGAAGCTGCACGAGTTTGAAAAGGGCAAGGACATTTACGAAGGCTGCATGCCCATTGAGGTGATGGCGCAGCGCGGCGCGGACACGATCCGCTACGGCCCCTTAAAGCCGGTCGGTCTGCGCGATCCGCGCACGGGACACCGGCCGTGGGCGGTACTGCAGCTGCGGCGCGAAAACGCCGCCGGCACACTGTACAACCTGGTCGGGTTTCAGACAAATCTGAAGTTCTCCGAGCAGCAGCGTGTCTTTTCCATGATCCCGGCGCTGCACGACGCGGAGTTTGTGCGCTACGGCGTGATGCACCGCAACACATTTCTCGACGCGCCGCGGATTCTGAACGCCGACTTCTCGACGCGCGAAAACCCGCTGCTGTATTTCGCCGGCCAGATCACCGGCGTGGAGGGCTATATGGAATCGGCGGCGTCCGGTCTTCTGGCCGGGCGGAATCTGGCAAGGCGTCTGCAAAACAGAGCGCCGTTTATCCCGCCGGAGGAAACGATGCTCGGCGCGCTGTGCCGGCATGTGAGCGAGAAGAACCCGAACTATCAGCCGATGGGCGCGAATTTCGGCATTCTGCCGCCGCTGCCCGAGCGGATACGGGACAAGAAACTGCGATACGAAGCGATTGCCGCACGCGCCGTGGAAGCAATGCAGCACGCGCTGGATACTGATCGGTAAAGTAAGGAGAAAGATATGGTACTGGATACAATTATTACGCTGGTGGCAGAGCATTTTCAGATGGACGAAGAGGAACTGTCGGAAGACACGCTGTTTGCCGAAATCGGCGCGGACGATATGGATATTGCAGATCTGGTGATGGCCGTGGAGGACGAGTTCGACATGGACATCACCATCGACGAGGCAAATGCGCTGCGCACGATCGGGGATCTGACGGATCTTGCCGAGCGCGCGGTACATACGGAGGAATAAAATGACAGGCGAAATGCAGGAATTGCAGCAGAAAATACAATACACTTTCCGCGACCCGAAACTGCTGCACCGGGCGCTGTCGCATTCGTCGTACGTCAACGAGCGGCAGAACGAGCACCAGAGCAACGAGCGTCTGGAATTTCTGGGCGACTCCGTACTGGGGTTCATCACGGCGGAATACTACTATTCGCAGTTCAAGGCGTACCCGGAGGGCGATCTGACGAAGCTGCGCGCGGCGATGGTGTGTGAAAAGTCGCTGTGCGTCTTCGCGCGTGAATTGGGGCTTGGAGCGTATCTGCTGCTGGGCAAAGGCGAGCTTTGCACGGGCGGACGGGAACGGCCGTCCATCTTAGCGGACGCGTTCGAGGCGCTGATTGCGGCGATCTATCTCGACGGCGGCATCGAAGAGGCGCGGCGGTTCGTGCTGCGCTATGTGCGCAAAGCAGCCGGCACGCCCGCGGCGTTCCACGACTACAAAACGAAGCTGCAGGAGATCATCCAGCGCAACCCGGAGGAGTGCGTGGAATACGCCCATGTGGGCGAGAGCGGTCCCGACCACGACAAGCGCTTCACCGTTGAGGTACGCCTGAACAGCAACGTCATCGGGCGCGGCGTCGGCAAGAGCAAGAAGATCGCCGAGCAGGAAGCGGCACGCGAGGCGCTGCTGCTGCTGGGTATCAAATTATAAGAGGAATCCTTTATGTTTCTGAAATCATTGGAGCTGCAAGGCTTTAAATCCTTCCCGGACAAAACCGTCCTGCAGTTCGGCGAGGGCATCACCGCCGTCGTCGGGCCGAACGGTTCGGGCAAGAGCAACATTGCCGACGCGATCCGCTGGGTGCTGGGCGAGCAATCGACCAAAACCCTGCGCGGTTCACGCATGGAGGATGTGATTTTCGGCGGCACACGCATCCGCAAACCGCAGGGCTTTGCGGAGGTGACGCTGCATCTGGACAATACCGACCGCGCGCTTGCCGACTGTGACAAGGACGAGGTTTCGATCGGCCGGCGTTACTACCGCTCGGGCGAGAGCGAATACCGCCTCAACGGCGAGACAGTGCGTCTGCGCGACATCAACGAGCTGTTCATGGACACGGGTCTCGGCCGCGACGGCTACTCGATGGTCTCGCAGGGACGCGTCGCGGACATGATTTCCTCCCGCAGCGCGCAGCGGCGCGATATGCTCGAGGAGGCTGCGGGTATTTCAGCATTCCGTTACCGCCGGCAGGACGCGACGCGCAAACTCGACCAGGCCGAGGAAAATCTGGTGCGTCTGCGCGACATCCTTGCCGAACTGGAAAGCCGCGTCGGACCGCTGAAAATCCAGAGTGAAAAAGCGCAGAAGTTTATCGTTCTGGCCGCCGAGCGCAAGCAGCTCGAGATCGGCCTGTGGCTGTATACAATCGAGCGCTCGCGCGAGGGACTGAAAACACAGGATCAGAAAATCGCGCTTGCCGAGGCGCAGTACAGCGAAACGGAGTACGCCCTGCGGCAGATCGAAGAAGAAACCGAACAGGTGATTGCCGCCGCGCAGGAAATGACCGTCGAGATCGAGCGCATCCGCACCGAGGCTGCCGCACTGGAGGAACAGGCGGCGCGCATCCGGGGCGACGCGGCTGTGCGGCAGAATACAATCGAACACAACTGCGCGACGATTGAGCGTGTCCGCCGGGAGATGGAGCAGTCGGACGTCGACGCTCAGGCGGTAGACGAGCAGATCGCGCAGACAGAAAAAGACATTGCCGATCTGACGGCGCAGATGCAGCAGCGGCAGGCGCAACTCGACGAAGCGATCCGCGACATCGGCGCCGTGCGCGATGAGAATACCGAAAACGCGCAACGGACGGCCGCGCTCTCGCAGGCTCTGGCCGAGCGCACGTCGGCTCTGTCCGAGGCGCGCATTGCGCGATCCACGGCGTCGTCGTCCGTGGAGGAGATCCGCAAGCGTTCCGCCAATATAGACGCGGTCGTGCAGAGCCGCGGTACGCTGCTCGAGGAAATCCGCGCGGAGAAGGAAGAATGCGCCGAAGCGCTGCGAAAGCTGGACGAGCAGATTCAGCAGCTGCAGAATTTCGTCGCGGGCTATCGCCTTCGCGCACAGAAGCGGCGCGAAAAAGCCGACGCGATCCGCGAGCGGATCGACGAACGTGCGCTGGATCTGCATCAGAAGCTCTCGCGCGCCAAAATGCTCGAAGAGCTTGAGAAAAATATGGAAGGCTATTCCGGCGCCGTGCGCGTGGTGATGAAAGAGGTGCGGCGCGGCACGCTGCGCGGCATCCACGGCACGCTCGCGCAGCTCATCTCCGTCGAGGACAAATACGCCGCCGCGATCGAAACGGCGTTCGGCGCGTCGATCCAGTTCCTGGTGACCGACAACGAGAATGACGCCAAGCGCGCAATCAAATTCCTCAAGGAAAACCGTGCCGGACGCGCGACGTTCCTGCCGATGAGCGCAATCCGCGCGCGCGAGTTTTCCGTCGACGGACTCGACGAAGAGCTCGGCTTTGTGGCCATGGCGCAGGAGCTGGTACAGTACGACGAACAATACGACGCGGTCATTCGCGATCAGATCGGCAAGACGGCCGTCGCCAAAGACATCGACAGCGCGATCGCCATTGCCAGAAAATACAAATACAGTTTCAAAATCGTCACGCTGGATGGGCAGGTCATCAACGCGGGCGGTTCCATGACGGGCGGTTCCCGCGGTCAGAACGCCGGCATCCTGAGCCGCTCGAACGAGATCGAAAAGCTGCGCAAGGCCGCAGCCGACCTGCAAAAGCAGAACGACGCGGACGAAGAGACGCTGCGCACGATGACCGAGGATCTGTCTGCGGTCGAGGCCGACCTTGCCGGCGCAGACGCCGATCTGCAGCGCGCGCAGGAAACGCATATCCGCAGAGAGGGCGATCTGCACCTGATCGAGGATCGCGAGGCGTCTGTTTCCGGCGCGCTGGACGAGCTGCGCGCCGAACGCGCGCGCAACGATACGCGCATTGCCGATCTGCAAACGCAAATGCAGTCGCTTGACGTGGAGATTACCGAGCAGACGCGGCAGATGGACGCCATTCAGGACGAGCTCGGCACGCTCGGCAGAGATCGCGAGGCGCTCGAAGCGCGGCGCGAAAGTCTGGCGGCGATGGAGTCGGAGATTCATCTGGCCATCCTCGCCTACCAGAAGGACGTCGAGGCCAGGCGCGAAACGATCGCCTCCCTTGAACGCGCCAGGCAGACGCGCGAGGAACGGCTGCAGCAGATGCGCGAGGAGATCACGCGTATCGAAGCGGAAAACGAAGCGATCCGCGCCGAGATCGACACGCTGCTCGCGCAGGCCGACGCGCTGCATGCGCAGGCGGCGGACGGTCTTGCGCAAATTGAACAGTGCGCCGAAAAGCGTACCGCTTCCGAGGCGCGCAGCGCAGAGCTTCGCGCCGCGGCGCGCGACAAGAACGCCGTAAAGGAACAGCTCAGCGGCGAGCTGGCGCGTCTGCAGGAACGTCGGGAAGCGATGGAAAGCGAGCTTGAAAGCGCGCGCATGAAGCTGTACGACGAGTACCAGCTCACGCTGCGCGAGGCGGAAGCGCTGGAGATCAAGCTGGAAGACCCGACTGCGTCGCGCCGTGCGCTGCAGGAAGTGCGCAACAAGATACGCGCGCTCGGCAGCGTCAATGTGGGCGCCGTCGAAGAATACCGCGAGGTGTCCGAGCGCTATACGTTCATGAGCGGACAGATCAACGACATCGAGCAGTCCAAGCAGGAGCTGCTCACGCTCATCGGCGACCTGACCGGCAAAATGTCCGAGCGATTCCGCGAGCAGTTCAAGCGCATCAATACATACTTCGGCGAGACGTTCGCCGAGCTGTTCGACGGCGGCAAGGCAGAGCTTGTGCTCGACGATCCGTCGATGCCGCTCGAATGCAACATCAGCATCCGCGTGCAGCCGCCGGGCAAAAACGTGCAGAATATCGACCTGCTTTCGGGCGGCGAAAAAGGTCTGTCGGCCATCGCGCTGCTGTTTGCAATTCTCAAGGTCTCGCCTGCGCCGTTCTGCGTCTTCGACGAGGTCGAGGCCGCGCTTGACGACGTCAACGTCACGCGCTACGCGCAGTACGCGCGCCGCATGACGTGCAATACACAGTTCATTCTGATCACCCACCGCCGCGGTACGATGGAAGAGGCGGATATCCTCTACGGCGTGACCATGCAGGAGGAAGGCGTGTCGAAGCTGCTGGAGCTGAAGACCGCCGAAATGGCAAAGCGGCTGGGTGTGAATTAAGTCCTTTTTACGCAACTCTTACATAAAGAGAGAGTATCAGTTTTCGGATTTTAGATTGTAGACCGTAGATTTTAGAAAATGACGGGCTGCGCCCGTACCCATTCTAATGGGGTGCGGGGCATTGCCCCGCCCTTTTCTACCATCTATTATCTACCATCTAACATCTCCCAAAATGATTGCACGGCTTACTTGAAAAACGTGCGTAAAGGGCAAGATGAGAACGGGGGGAGCGATTTGGCAAAATACCTGATCGTCAATGCGGATGATTTCGGCCTGTGCCGCGCGTCCAACGAAGCGGTCGAGACGCTGTTTCAGAACGGCCGTCTCCATTCATCCACCATCATGATGCCGGCACGCGCCGCGAAGGAAGCGGTGCAGTTTGCCGTCGATCATCCCGAATACGCCGTCGGCGTGCATCTGACGCTGACGAGCGAGTGGCCGAAATACCGCTGGAAGCCGCTGACCGGCGGGCAGTCGCTGGTCGACGAGACCGGCAACATGTGGCCGACCAGCAAGCTGGTCGAGCGAAACGCAAAGTACAGCGAAGTAGAAGCGGAGCTGCGCGCACAGGTGGACGCTGCGCATGCGCTGGGCATGCACCCGTCGCACCTCGACAACCACATGGGCTCGCTCTACGGCCATCACGGCGGGCGGCTGTCCTTCTCCAAGCTCGCGCTGCGCGTGTGCGGGGACTACGGCTATGCCTACCGGTACTTTACGTCGACCGACAAACGCCTGTGCCCGCGCGGCGTTCCGTATCCGGTCTACCGGCTGTTTGCGCTGCTGCCGCGGCATTGGAGCCGCCGCTACGGCGTGATCCTGCCGGACTACCTGATCTTCCCGGACTGGACGGCGGATCTGCGCACGAGCTACGCGCATTACCGCGAAACGATTCTGCGCATCTGGACGGATATTCCGGACGGCGTGACGGAGACGTTCGTGCATCCGTGCGTCGAGTCGGACGAAATCAAATCGTTCATCGGCGCGTGGCGCAACCGCGTGTGGGAATATGATCTGCTGAACGATCCCGAAACGCACCGATATCTCGCCGATCACGGCGTGCAGATGATCAGCTTCCGCGAGCTTGTGCAGATGAAACGGAAATGAGGACCGTATGAAAAAAGTAATGATTTGCCTTGTGTGCCTGCTGACGCTGTGCGCATGCGGCAGGGAGCCCGCCGTAATTGCGGGCGACGCCGGAGAGACCGAAGTCGCCTATGCGGATCTGGATCGTCCGATCACAGCCGAAACGACGCTCGACGACGAGGCGGTCTCTTGCGTACCGCTGCAAAAGGACGGCAGTGTGTACGGCTTCGAGATGCGTTTTCGCCAAAGCGACGCGGTCGACGCGCTGCTGCGCGATCCGGAGAACGTCTATTTCGGCGTTTTGCAGTGCGGCAAGGATAAGCTGCCCGTGCCGATGGAGGATATCCGGATTCTGCCGGACATCACGACGGATGCATTTGTCCTCACGCTGCTCATGCCGCAGGGCAAAAAGCTGCATGCGCAGGACTGCACGGTTTCGTTCTACATTGCCGCGCACGCGGATGTCGCGGACAAGGCGCTGTTTTGCGCCGAAAAGACCGTCGATCTGTCGTGATCGCACGTCCGGCGGACGGTTTGCCCGCTCTTTTTTGTAAAAAAAATACACTCCCGGTAAAGAAAAATGCAAAAGCACTTGCATTGCAGGCGTATTTAGTATAAAATAAAGCTGTAAACTACAAGTTCGGAGGAATAATACTATGGTATCAGCAGGCGATTTCAGAAACGGCGTGACCTTTGAGATGGAGGGTCAGGTGTATCAGATCATCGAATTCCAGCACGTCAAGCCCGGCAAAGGCGCTGCGTTCGTGCGCACCAAGCTGCGCAACGTCATCGGCGGCGCGGTCGTGGAGCGCACATTCAGCCCCACGGACAAGTTCCCCACGGCGTATATTGAGCGCAAGGACATGGAGTATTCCTACAGCGACGGCGACCTGTACTACTTCATGGACCCCGAAACGTACGATATGGTGCCCATCAACAAGAGCGACCTGCCGGATTCCTTCCGTTTCGTGAAGGAAAACGTCATCTGCCGCATCCTGTCCTACAAGGGCAATGTGTTCGGTCTGGAGCCGCCGACGACCGTGACGCTGGCCGTAACGCAGACCGATCCCGGTTTTGCCGGCAACACCGCCACCAACGCGACCAAGCCCGCCACGCTGGAGACCGGCGCCGAGGTCAAGGTGCCGCTGTTCATCAACGAGGGCGAGGAAATCATCATCGACACGCGTACGGGCGAGTATCTCAGCCGCGCGTAAGCGTTCAAAGCACAATCTGATTCAAGGGAGGCAATCGCCATGACTTTGACCGAAAAAGCCGCGTATCTCAGAGGCCTTGCAGAGGGTCTGAAACTCGACGCGGAGAAACCCGAAACCAAAATGTTCAACGCCATCATGGATCTGCTCGACGATCTGGCGCTCACTTCGTCCGACATGGAGGACAGCATCGCGCTCATCAACGAGCAGCTTGACGCCGTGGACGAGGATCTGGACGAGCTGGAGACCTTCGTGTATGACGAGCTCGACGACGAGGACGACTATTTCGACGAGGATGACGTGTTCGAGGTCGAATGCCCCAACTGCAAGGAAGTCATCTGTGTCGACGCCGACGTCCTGGAGGAAGGCTCTATCAACTGCCCCAACTGCAACACGCCGCTGGAGTTCGAGATCGACGAAGACGACGAGGACGACGAGGACAACGACGAATAAAACCCACGATACAAATCCCCGAGGCTGCACGCTTCGGGGATTTTGGTTTGTGTCTTGCAAAAACGTTTATGTTTTGTTATAAATAATATATACAATACAAAGGAGAGAATGCTCTATGCGTACTTCCGGCGGTCATGCAATTCTGAAATTTGTATCTGTCGTTCTGCTGGCATGTCTGCTGGTCTGTTCTTCGTTTCCGGTTTACGCTGAATACTTCTACGAAGAATTAGAGGACGACCCGAACTACGGCGATAACTTATCGGAAACAGATAAACTCTATAACTCTCTGCCGCATCCGTATCTTGCCGGGTATTATTCCGAGGATGGGTCGGAAATCACGATCACGGGTTTCAAGGTGCTTAAAAGAACTGGCGCATCGCAGGGATATACTCCAACATATCCTGCCGTTGGAGATCGCGCGGTTATTCCGGACGAGATTGATGGCGTTCCGGTTACAACAATTGCTTCTCACGCTTTCTTCTGGTCATATACAGGCGAAGCCGACAGTTGTTTTGAAAACGGAAGGGCGCCCTCAACGTATTGTGTCGGAAAAAATGTTCGAGCAATTGAATCGGATGCATTTTCGGTTCCACCATTTGAACGCGAAATTGAAATTGACGGACAAACGGTCCCTGTCTTGGTTTCAGCAACAATTATAGTCGGTAAAAATGTTACAGATGTAGATCTGACAGCGTTTCGGGAATGCTGTATCAGACTGTATCAAAACAGCAATATATATAACGCTTACCTTGTCTGGAACTATCGAAATCAAATTCTGACGGACGACGACTTTGCGTTCATCGACGAATCGCATCTAATTTCCGACAAGGTGAAAATCGACGAGGCATTGAACGTGTATCTGCCGTGGGGCGTGACGAAGGAGACGCTGGGCGACTATGTGTCCGTGGACGGCGACGCGCGGATAAATGTGCTCGGTGACACGATTGAAAACGGCACGCAGATCGAGCTGGTCAACAGTACCTACGGCACGATCGACAACACGTATACCGTCGTGCTCGAAAAGCCGCAGATTACGGTGACTACAGAGCCGCGGCGCACGGCGTTTGCGAAGACGACGTTCCGGTTGGAAAGCGAAGTGTCGACGACCGGCGAGCCGTGCAAGCTGACGTATGTGTCCGACAATCCCGACGTTGCGGCGGTGGATGAAAACGGCGTCGTCACGACGAACAAACCCGGCACGGCGCACATCACCGTCACCGCGGCCGATAAATACGGCTTCTCCGAAACCGCAGCCTGCACCGTCACTGTACAGTATAGCTGGTGGCAGTGGCTCATCCGCATTTTCCTTTTCGGCTGGCTGTGGTACTGATCCCGACGCGCGAAAACCCGCCCATTGCGGCGGGTTTTCTTTTTTGCCCGCGCATCACAGGAGCAGGTAAAACCTGAAGCGATCGAACAAAAAAACCGGCGTCATTGCGAGCGCAGCGAAGCAATCCGCATCTCCACGACGGACGGAACAATGCCGGACAAACGGGCGGATGCGATCCGCCCCTACGCCGCACCTTCTGTGCGCGCATCTACAATCTACCATCTAATATCTGCCGTCTAATTGCATTGCGAGCGAAGCGAAGCAATCCGCATCCCCGAAAAATGTTCATACAAGAACAGGGGGCGCGGGTGTCCGGTGGACACCTCTGCCGCAGGCAGAAGCGCCGACCGAGCCGGCAGGCGAGACCGCGGGTGTCCGGTGGACACCTCTGCCGGAGGCAGAAGCGCCGACCGAGCCGGCAGGCGAGACCGCGGGTGTCCGATGGACACCTCTGCCGCAGGAAGAAGCGCCGACCGAGCCGGCAGGCGAGACCGCGGGTGTCCGGTGGACACCTCTGCCGGAGGCAGAAGCGCCGACCGAGCCGGCAGGCGAGACACGGATTGCTTCGTCGTTAAAGCGACTCGTAGTGACAGTTCTTCTTGTTTATACGTCCACCGGCTTTTCGTGATGAACATATAAAAAGCGCCTTGCACTTCATCATGCAAGACGCTCTTATTCGTCCTTTGGCGCGGGTTCGGATTCCGTTTCGGATTCTTCCGGGGTGTGCTTTCGGATGTAGCGCGCGGAGAGCTTTTTGTACACGATCGCGCCGGGGATGCTCAGCAGAGCGGTCACGATAAATACGCACGCTGCGACCTTGAAATTGTTCGCGCCCAGATATGCGCCGCAAATCGTGGAGGACACAATCGCCGGGATGCGCGCAATGGTCGAAATAATCATGAACTCAATCAGGTTCATATCCGTCATGCCCGCGAAATAGGTCATCGTATCCTTGGGTGAGCCGGGAATCAGATAGAATATAAACAGCAGGCGGTTGCGCCTTTCCCGATCCTGCAAAAAACGCATGGACTGCAGCTTGTTTTCCAGATGAAACAGTTTCAGGATGCGCATGCCCAGACGCCGGGTCATAAACAGAATGACGACCGAGCCGATGATGGTGCCCAGCAGACACAGCATCAGTCCGCCGAACCAGCCCCACACCAGTCCGGCGCCGATCTCCATCGGTTCCGCCGGAATGAACTTGGCCACCGTCTGCAATGCGCGGATGGCCGTAAAGACGATCACGCTCCATGCGCCGAAACTGCCGATCCACGATTTGAAGTCGTCCGTGTTTTTGAGCAGATCGACCAGGGACTTGCCGAAGTGCAGGTACAGATAGACACACACGCCGAAAACCGCAAGCATCACGGCAACGATCAGAATACGCAGGATCAGCGTTTTTTTCTTATCGTCCATTCTCTTCATAGCGCTTCACCGAGCTGCGCTTCGAGTGCACGTCGTTTCTCGAAAAAGAACGTGCCGAGTGCGCCGTCATAGGGCAGGTTCCACGGCTTTTTGCTGCCGGCATAGTGGATGATGACCGTATTGTCGCGCACCCACTGCATGTCCCGATTTGCTTTTTGCCGCATGCGGCGCAGGAATTTTTCATCCAGGTTGTACAATCCGGCATCCACGCACAGGATCTCGCCGTCGTACAGCTCATTGATTACATCCTGATCGCCCAGCAGCAGCCGTCGGGCGTTTTTTCGCACGAAGTCATAGATCAGCTCGGTATTGTCGAGCTGACGCAGCTTGGCCACGTCCATCAGCAGTACGCCCGCGTTGATGTACTGCGGCGTTTTTTTAACACCGAGGCGCCGGCGGTTGACCCAATCGGCAAAGCCCTGCAGGTGCGCGGCGCCGGCAATGATCTTGCTCTGCATGTCCATGGTGTAGAACGGCTGCAGCGAGCGCAGCACTGTAGTATCCGGGTCGAGATACAGAATGCGCTCAACCGTCTGCGGCAGATAGGATGCGGCAATCAGACGGTAGTACGTCGCTTTCGACAGGCGGCGCAGCACAGGCGCGTCCTCTAAAAGCTCCGGCGGCACCGTGATCGGACAGACAACGCACCGCTCCTGCGGCACGCCGCTTTTTATGCGCGCAATGTCGGCCTGCGTGAGCGAGGCGTGCGCGATGTAAACGGTGTAAACCGCATCGGGATCCGCCGTCACCAGCGCATGCAGCAGCACACGCAGCGGCAGAATATAATTCGCGTCGAGCGTGACCAGGATATTCAGTTGATGTTGCTCGTTCATCGTATTGCCCTCTTGTTTGTACTACAAAAAGCATACACAATCCGAACGACTTTTTCAAGTGAATTTACAATCTTTTAATAATTCTTTGTATTTTCTTTGAAAAACGCCGCCGCATTTCGTCGGGCAAAGCGGCTGCGGCAAATCTTTCCGATAACGATTGTACATGCAAAGATCTTTCCCTTTCCTTCCTCTTTTCTCTTATTCTATCAGTTCTTAGGGCTTTTGTCGACTCTACTTAAAGTATAACGCTCCAAGTTCATGTCTCCGGTTTCTTTGACACACATTTTGTGTAATTAAACAGTCCGTTTGCAAAATACATACCAGATGCTCTCAGTCATTCCGTCTTTTTTCAGAGAAAGACGGGAAAAGAGGTTCATCACGGATTTTTGTGGGATGGTCAGATATCAATAAAAAGCGGTGTCATCGCGAGGAGCGAAGCGACGTGGCGATCCGTAACCCCGGTAGTGCATAGATGTATAAGAAGGAGAACGGATTGCCGCGCGCCATAAAGGCGCTCGCAATGACAAACAAGGGGACGTTTACTTATCCCACAAAATTCCGTGAAGAGGGGGAAAAGACGATGGATGTCCTCATAAAATCGTCCAGTACCTTCATCAGTACCGGTTCCGTAATGGGTTTTACAAGAAATCGATAGGTGTTGACGTCAAAACAATCGTATACGATCTCCCGAAAGGAAGTCAAAAACGCAATGGCCGCGAGGTCATTTTTTTCATTTTCATTCCGTATTTTTAACCATTCGTTCGCTTTTTCAACATTTATGATCCGATTTGGTGTTTAATGATGCCAGAGCGATGGACAAACCCGCTCGAATTATAAAAACAAAACAGGAGGTTGGTATTTATGAAAAAATGGTTAGCTGTGTTCGTCGCGTTAGCAATGCTTTGCACGTTCTCGCCGCTTTGCTCGGCCTGCGGCGGCGCGCAGAACGAATCGTCCGTTTGCGATTTTATGACGCAGGCAGCCGCCGCAGTACATCAGCTTTTTTCGCGCCTGACAGGCAGCGGCGTATTTTCCTTTACGGTGTACGGCAAAGGTCACGGTGTGGGCATGAGCCAGCTTGGCTCTCTTGAATACGCCCGGCAGGGATGGAGTTATGATCAAATTCTTCTGCATTACTATCCCGGCGTTTCTATGGAACAAGAGAACCCGATGCCCTTGATGATCTACAACGGAGCGGGACGAAAAACAGAGGATTTCCTTGTTCGCGCGGTGCAGCAGGAGATGGGCGTCGGTGCGGCAAATCCGGAAGCGTACAAGGCGCAGGCAGTTGCCGTATATACGATGCTCAAGCAAAAAAAATTCAATCTCACTTCAGCTGACGTGGCGTGTTCCACGGTAAAAAACAGCGAGCTGTCCGACGCCGTGCGCAGCGCGGTCAAGAGCGTGCTCGGTCAATACATGGCCTATAACGGCAAACCGATCATCGCTGCGTTCCATGCCTGCTCGGCCGGAAAGACCACGGACAGTCAAAGCGTTTGGGGCATGGAGCTTCCGTACCTTACGGGCGTAGACAGTCCGGAATCGTTCGGTGCTTCCGGCAGCTTCATCACGACGCATGAACTGAAGTCTTTGGTACGACGCTATAACGCGGCACATCCCGCAAAGCCCATCACCTTATCCGGAGATCCTGCACAGTGGCTGGAGATCCTCACCCATGACGGCGCAAACGGTGATGTGGGATATGTTTCCGCCATCCGTGTCGGCAATCTGACTATGAGCGGCAACACGTTCCGCACGGTGTATAACCAATACAGACCGCGCGGCACGGCGGCGCTTCAATCCCACTGCTTCTCCGTCCGATACGCTTAAGTTGACAACAAGAAAATCGGAGGAAAAGACTATGAAAAAAATAGTTTCTGTAGTATGTCTTTGCCTGACGCTGGCTATCGTTTTCTCCTCGGGAACATGCGGCCTGCATGCTTTTGCGGCCAAACAAACCCGCAAAAACGCCTATCCGTTCGTCTTCGTGCACGGTTACAACGGCTGGGGCGGCGCCGAAGGGATCAACGCCGTAGCGCCCTACTGGGGCGGGACGACAGGCGACCTGATGAAATACCTCTCCAAAGAGGGATACGAATGCTACTCTGCGTCTGTCGGCCCGTTTTCCTCCGCATGGGACAGGGCCTGCGAGCTGTACGCACAGCTTACAGGACAGACCGTTGATTACGGTGAGGCACACAGCAAAGACCACAATCACAGACGTTTCGGACGCACCTACAGCGAACCGCTGTTTGCAGGTTGGGGAAACAAGGATGCGAACGGATGCGTCAAAAAGATCCACCTGATCGGTCACTCCTTCGGCGGAACCACCATCCGTATGCTCACCTTCCTGATGACGTACGGCTGCCCCGAAGAAGTGAAAGCAAGTAAGGACGGTAAGGTTTCGGCGCTGTTTACCGGCGGAAAGGAGAACTGGATCGGGAGTGTGACCACGATTGCAACGCCGCAAAACAGCGCAACGACCTACAGACTGACCGAGGAGACGTGCTTTTATGATGCCGTCATGGTATTTAACGCGGTTTTCGGCGGCGCCGCAGGCAGATCCCCGCTGCACGGCAAACTGTACGACTTTCATCTGGAGCAGTTCAGCCTTTCAAATTCACCGAACGCTAAGGACGCCGACGCATATATATCTGCCGTCAAAAACTACCTGGAGAACAGCGACGACAGTTGTGCATACGACCTGACCCCTGAGGGAACCGAGAAGCTCAACGCTTTGATCAAAACAAGTCCGAACGTGTATTATTTCTCCTATGCGTTTGACGCCACACACAAGGACGGATACGTCGGCATGACCTGGCCGGACATCACGGCCAATCCGGTCCTTACCCCCATCGGCTGCTGGATCGGACACCATAAACCATACACAGAAAAAAAGACCGGGCAGGTTTACGATGACGCATGGAGGCCAAATGATCTGCTCTGCAACACGATCAGTGAAACCTATCCCTTTGATGAAAGTCACGCGGATTATGACGGCACGTCTGCGCCGCAAAAAGGCGTCTGGAACGTATTCCCAACGCAGAGGGGCGATCACGGACAAGCTGTCGGACTTTTGACGAACGCCGAAAAACTGCATGATTTCTATATCGGACATGCCGCGTTTCTCTGCTCGATAGAAAAATAACGGTCAGATATTGTATAACCAACAACGATTCAGAAGGGATGATGCAGCCATGAGGGTAAATTGTTTTCGCCATGTGTATTGAGCTCTTCAAAACGCTCCTCGGATTCTACAGCATAAAAACCGAACGCAGGCTGAAGAAAGCGGCTGCCGAGGGCGGATACAAATGGAAACTGGCAAAGGACATTACCGTGCGTGCGGATATCGTTGTGACTGCCGGGCAGGCTTTGATGATCGACGGGAATGGGCACTGCATTGTCAGAACAAACGGCGATCGTCATTCTCAGATCTTTCAGGTTGGCAATCATGCAGATCTTTTCATCAGGAATGTGCGCATGATCAACACGGTCGGCAGATGTTTCCGGGTCAACGCCAATGCAAAGCTGTGTGTGGACGCCTGTACGTTACAGTCCGCCGGTGACGGGATCGTCAACCATGCGAGAGTATGGGTATGCGGCGGTACAGCCATGACAGCTTTGCAGTCCGGCGCGGTATGTATTCGGAATAGAAAAAAGAACGAAGCCGTGATTGGCGAAGTCGTGCTGTATAAGTGCGCGCTTGACACACTCTACAACGAAGGCGTTTTGACGATGATGCAGAATGATTCACAGATCCGTAATGTGCTCTCAACAGAGAAGTCCGAAGTCTGTATCCTGAACACGCAAAAAAGAAAAGGAGGCTGTAACCTATGAAAACCATGAAGAAGCTGACGGCGATCCTGCTCGTGATCGCCACCCTGACCGCCTTGTTTATCCTACCCGCTGCCGCTGCTGACGGCACGGGCGCGTCTGTAGCCGAATCCCATTATTTTATGGGTACTGCGGAGAACATGAAGATCGAACTACCTAAACCGAACGTAACTGTCACAAATGCGGAAGGAGAAACCGTCTATGAACTGGCGCTGGACTTCACCCCTGACGGGACAAGCGAGCCGATGCTTCTCGACTGCGCGGATCTGAGCAAGATCATCGCTCTCCATGTATATTACGACGGCGTATCCACAAACTTCAAGGATCTCTTTCTGAAGCCCAAAACCTTCAACGCCGAGACCGGTGTGTTGACCGTTTCGCTGCTGAATTATGCGGGAGAAGCCGGTTTTCTGCTGCACGACTTGGTATTCACCTTCGACGGCAAGGCGGAATCCATGTTTTTATTCGATCTGAAAATCCCCGTCGGTCTGCTTTACAGCAGCCAGGACGCAAGTCTCCAAAGCGCAGAAAGCAGCTACGCTTGCGGTTATCTCTGCGATGTGGACGGCATGCCGATCCGAATAGGCGCAGTATTTACAACAGCCCTGCCCCATCTGACGCCGCTGTACAGCCGCATTCCCGACGGCATCAGACGCATAATCCCGGAGACTGTGTTCATTGTCCTGCTCTCGCTTCCGCTTTTTATTATTCAGCTTCCAGCGGTCATCCGTTCAGCGCGCGCACTGCATCAATCCTTTTTTATCTACAGCGAAATTGAACTGGCGTTCCGCATTCTGCTCACCGCCTTATCCAACACGTTGAAAAATATGCTATAAAAGGGTTGTCGGCTGACATGAATGAACACAATGTACACCGCAAATCGAAAGGAGAAAGCCATGAAAAGCCTTAAAAAACTGATGACGATCCTTTTAAGCATTGCCATAATGACCACCCTGTTCATTCCGCCTGCCGCCGCTGCGGAAGGCGCGGACGCACCCGCAGCCGAAGCCGTCTTTGTAACAGACGGCGACCGCCTGAGCAGCATTGACTTTTCCGCATTGATCCAAGACAATACGACGATTCATACGGACAATCTCGTGCTGCTCGACGAAAACGGAAAAATCCGACGGCACGCAAAATTCGACGCGCAGCAAAACGGCGTCGCTGTGTTCGGCGTCGCAAATGAGGACGGCAGCTTCAAGCTCTGGCCGCTTGATGTGACGGCAATCGACAACACTTTCTGCCTGCGTCCGGAATCAGAAGTCGAAAAACTCTACGACGACGTCGCCACATTCACATTTGCCATGCACGACATACTTGCCAATGTAGCGGAAGCGGAGATCCGGATGGTTTCTCCGGCCATAACGGTCACGAAAGCGGACGGTGAACTGGTCAGGGAGATGACGTTGGATTTCAGTGCCCAAGTGTACAACGATACGCCAATGTATCTGGACTGTGCAGATCTGAGCAAAGCACTGACGTTCTCTGTGCGTTTTTCCGGTCTTCTTAACGTCGCCGAGATCACGCTTCAGCCGACAGCCTACGACGCCGAAGCGGGCGTTCTGACCGTGTCGGTACGCAATGCACAAGGACAGGAAGGATGCACGCTGTTTGATTGCGGCCTGACAGTAGATGATCGTCCGTTGACGGTGTATAATTACCGCCTGCGCGCTCCCGGCGGTATGTTCTTCAGCAGCCGGAACGAAAAGATACGCAGCGCGGAAATCAGCAGCGGCGGTTTTCTCAGCAGCATCGAAGGGGTACCGGTTCGCATTTGCGCCGAGCTTTCGGTTCCGTCGTGGATTACAGCCTTAGGAGACAAGATGACGGAAAGATTCCACTGCGTATATGCGGCTGCACCGATTGCGATTGCATACCTGCTCTTCCGGATGCCTGTATTGATCCGGGCTAAGTTTGTGTGTCTGCACACCCTGAAGGAGTACGGTGTCACGCCCGCCTCAGTCAACTGGGTTGCCGTCCTGTTTGAGGCAATCAAGTCCATTGTGCTTTAACGTGCGTAAAGGATACTGCAATACGGTAATCACACAATCACACAATTCATCATGTAAAATCTTGAATTTTTTGTACTTTTTTGTTATATTGTTTAAGGAGGTGTTTCTATGTGGATCGCAGTATGTGACGACGATAAATCCGAAAACGACCTCGTTGTAGATTTGATTAACAAATATGCTATCAAATATGACTATGATATTCACTGCAAGGCTTTTTCTTCGGGGGAAGCCTTGCTTCGATGTGATCAAATATTCGATATGTATATCCTTGACTATCAATTGGGTAAAATGGACGGCATGGAGCTTGCCGGAAAATTAAGAAAAGAGAAAAATGTTGAATCCTACATTGTTTTTTTGACCGCGTATATGCACTTCATTCAGGAGGCTTTCAAAGTCAATACACACCGCTTTCTTCACAAGCCGGTCAAGCCGGAGGAATTATACGAGGCGTTGAACAGCCTGATGCTGCCGACAGTCTACTCAAGGCATATTTCACTCAAAAGAGTAACGCAGGAGGATATTATTTATACAAATGATATTATCTGCATTGAAGCACAGGGAAAGACCTCGATTGTTACAATGAGAACCCAGACGGTTGAGTATAATCACCTTATAAAGGATATTTATGATATGCTTCCCAAACAGCTTTTTTTCAAGGTGCACCGGTCGTATATCATCAATTTTGAATATATAAAAAATTACAGCATTCAGAACCGTCTCATAGTCATGAAAGACGGCAGAACGGTTCCGGTAAGCAGAAATCTGCTCAACGATTTTGTTCGGAATCATGAGCTGTATGTCAAAAGGTTTAAATAAGAAAGGCGGCAGGATATATGAATACTATTATCCGGGCATTAACGGATTCTCAATTCTGGTCTGATATACTTTTGTTAGTGATAGATGAAATAATCGGTTCCGCTGTATTGTGCGTGGCCTGCGTCCTTTTTCTGTCCTATTTGAGAGAACGTCCGCCCGTATTTGAAAAGAAAAGTGTTCTCATAGCAATCACAGTTTTGTTCAGCGGAGCTTTACCATGCAGTATTATTTCACATTACTGCGACAGAGTTATAAATACCTATCATTTAAAAAATGTAGATCACCTGCCGCATGAGGAATTGTTAAGCATGTTTAATGCGGATTATTTAGGAAAAGTGCTTAGTCCTGGCGCGGGCAGTCAAGGATTTGATATGGCCGCCAAAGCCGGCGCGGACGCGTATTCAAATGCCGCAATAACAAATCTCTTGTTTAAAGGGCTTGATTTCAGCGGCTTAGAATATGAGAAACATATTCTGATTTACAAGGGTCTTGCGGCTGTGATCGGCTTTGTAACCATATGCGCCGGCGCATTCATTCTTATGAAGACATTCAGAGCAAAGCATATCGTGCCAATGGCATCCGTTCAGATTACGGGATTTTTGTTAAGACGCAGATCAGAACGCTACTATATCTGGCTAATACAATGGATATTAAACCGTATTGCAAAACCCATAAGCCCGAAATTGTGTGGGTATAGCGGCTTTGCTTACGGGTGCTTTATGGTCATCATGATCATTTTATATATCCTGGTAACCAAGTACCGATTTGAATCTTTCTGGACAAAAAATATAAATGTGGGCACGCATATCATGTCTGTGATCGGTTTATTTGCTGCATATACGTTTTTGATTCTGATATACAACTGCATATTATATTACTTGGATAAAAATATTTCTTGGATAATTTTATACATTTATGAGCTGATGATTACTGTTTTTCTTGCCGCCGTTCTTCTATATGTTCCCAAACGAACGTATGCTCTTACGCGCGGAGAGCTTCAGGAAGATTTTTATGAAGTAAAAAGAGAAGAGGAAGTGGAGCAATATTCACACTCGGAGTCCCGGATCAGAGCGGAGAGAAAATATATGCATGATCTGCCGGGGCATTTCAGAGAGCTGACTTCAATGGCGGAAAAACGCGGTGCGGATGAAATAGCAGAGTATGTGCAGGAGCTTGACAAAAAGCTCGTAGAATCAAAGGGAGAGTTCTCCACAGGCAACGGATATCTTGATGACTTCCTGTATGAAAAGCTGAAAAATGCGCAGCAACACAATATAGATATTCTGTTCAACGGCGTATTCCCGAACAAGGGCGTCAAAAGGATCGATGTAATAACAATATTCCATAATCTGATTGAAAACGCCATCGATGCTTGTAAAAATGTATCGGGGAAACGCGAGATCACGATTACATCCAAACTGCACGAAGACAGAGTTTATATCTCCATTTCCAATCCGTTTGAGCAAAAACTTCAAAAACAACAAGGGAAATACGAAACGCGCAAAAAGAATAAAGCATTTCACGGATACGGATTGTCCAGCGTCGAAAGTGTGGTTAAGAAAAAGGAATATGACGGATCATTTTCAACAACGCAGGAAGGCAATATATTTATTTCAGAAGTCATTTTAAAATTTAAATAAGAACTATATCATGATTACGACCCGATGATTCTTTAACCCTGAAGCTCTCCCCGTATGCAATGATTTCAATCTGAAGAATTTTTACAACGTCTGTGCAGCATTGGTGACTTCACCGATTTGCCGGACGTTGTTGTTTTATGCCCTGCAGGAAAAGCCGACGAAGAATCACCATTCGTTCCGCTATTTTGTCCGTTTGTTCCGGATTACAACACATGCGATCCGATTTGATGTTTAATGAGAGCGAAGCGGAGGACAAACCCGCAAGGCGAATCCGCTGAGAACAACGGCATTATTGAAAATGGAACGGAAATAGGCAGTTGTATAGAAAGGAGGTGCAATCTATGTTTGCTGTTCTTTGGAAAATGATCAAAATCCTGTTTGACGGTCATTTCTTTAAAACATGGTGGGAACTCACAAGAACATTTTTCTTTGGCTGATAAGTGAAAGAAAAGGAAACAAAGAAAAAGAAACAAGGAAAAGGAAACAACGAAAGGAGAAATACTATGATACTCAAAAGAATCATGTCAGCTCTGCTGGCTGCTGTCATCGCATTTTCCTGCTGTTCCGCTGCAGTGTTTGCAGCAAACGATCCGGTTGCGGAGCCGATCGTCGGGGACGACCTGGACATCGCCTTGTTGGAAGAGAAAGTGGTTGTTTCACTGCTGCCGGAGGAAGAGCTTGTTCAAGCCGCTCCCGCACAGATCAGCGACGAAATTGCAAAAGAGCTTCAATCAGTCAGCAAACCGGAGAAGGGAACCGGGATCGCATTTACGCTGAAGGACTGCACGTTTCCCGGCTTCAGCGGCAAAGCTTTCTTCAAACTGCTGGATTCGCTGAACATCAACACCTTTTCCGGTGAATACAGAATTCTGCCGGATGGCAACGCGGAAATCGTCCGTGTGGACAGTGCGCAGGCGATCGTGCTGATCCCGAGCACAATCTGCGGAAAAAAGGTTACAAGCATCGGTGACCGCGCGTTTGCAGGCGGTCTGACTTCTACCGTCAGGCATTTGCTCGTGTCGTACACGGTGAGCGTCCCCTCGCTTGTATTTCTGCCCGCAACGGTCACGTCCATCGGCGATAAGGCGTTTGCCAACTGCACAAGACTGACGAACGTGATTGCTTCGGATTATGTGGAGCGAATCGGCGATATGGCTTTTGCAGGCTGCGTCAATCTGCGGCGGGTTCTGTTCTATTCCGACGTCCGGCAGCATCTTTCCGATGCGAGCACGGCAATGTGCGAGATCTTCCAGAAGCTTATTGAAGGTCTTTTGGAAGACGGGTCCGTCATCGATCTGCTGACCGGTAAGGCCGTCGCAGTGATCGAAACGGCGTTTGAAAAGATTCTGTTCTATAACGAACGCTTGCAGGAAATCGGGAAAGCGGCTTTTTACGGCTGTGAAAAGCTGGTCCGGTTCTACATTCCCGAAGCAGTCAAAACGATCGGCGAGTACACATTTTACGGCTGCCGGGAGTTGAGGAAGCTTGTAATTGGCAGTGCGGCAAAGCTCTGTAAATGGGCGTTTGCCAATGTGAATATCCGGGATCTGTACGTCGGCGGCGAAATCTCATGGGAAGACAACACGTTCGAGAACGCCGTGATCGTAAAGCTGACATACGGCGGGTGCCTGCAGGAAATGATCGACGCTCTGAAAGAAATCTGTGAAGAATTCTGCGCCGCCGTATTGAGATCTCCCACATGGAAAGAGAGCACGCCCGTTTCGAGTGTCATTGATCTGAATGTGTTCACGGACAGCGCCGCAGAGAAGGCAAATCTGACGTTCCGATCGCTGAATCCGGACATTGCCTCCGTAACGCCGGACGGCAAAACCCTCGTCATCAACCGCGCCGGCAATGTGGAACTGGTTTGTAACCAGGAAGAAGACGGAACGCTCAACGATGGGGTAAAGCATTCGATCACAATCAAAACAGAGCCTGTCAAAGTACATTCGGAATTGAACATGGACATAACGGTTCCGTACAGAAAAGCTATCATTGTTGACCTGAGCGTGCTGCGCACCTCCGACGGCGAAAACCTTACGCGCTATCTGGACGTGAACTCGAATGCAACCGTTGAATGGAATGTCAACGGTACCAACGTAAAAGTGGATTGGAAGGCAGAAGGCAGCGTCTGCAAGATCAAGTGCTTCCGTCTCAAAGGCCTCGGTATTACGGGTACACTCCATGTTTCCGCTACGGTCAAAGACGCCGACGGCAATATCATCAGCTCGGCGACCGGCGCAATCGGTGTGGACGGCGACAGCGCACAGGCAACAGTCCGTCTGACCTGGTGGCAAGCTGCGCTGAAAGCCCTCACGTTCGGCTGGTATTAAAAGAGAAAAGGTTAATGTAACAAATAGTGAAAGCGCCCGTGCCGTTTTTGTACGGGCGCTTTCGCAGAAATGCCGGACTATAGCTATAGCCATAAAAGGAGAATCTGAAATGAAAAAGATTTTATCCTGCATCCTGATCGCGGTGCTTCTTGCGACAACGGCGATCCCTGCCTTTGCCGCACAGATAAACGAACCCGCGGCAGAAAGCGAAAGCACGGATCTGCCGATACAGATCGTGTTCGTGAACGGCATCGGGCAACTGTGGTCGCACCTGATCGATGAGAACGGAAACTATAAGACCGCAAAGGACAAAAACAGCGAGATCAAAATGATCGAATACAATCTGTTCTATACGGATTGGAGTGCGTTCAAGCAGCCGAGAAATACGCTTGCACTCGCACGCGCTGTGCTGGAGCTGTTTGTCCTGTCTCCGCTGCTTGACCGGAACATGATCTCGAAGCGTGTATGGAACACGTTCTTTGAAGCATTGTTCAACCGCAACATCATCGACAAAAACGGTGATTTGCCGCCCGATGTGGAACCTGCTGCGCGCAACTATCCGCTCAGCGCATACAACGAAGTGGACAAAGCCAATTTTTACCACTCCATCCCGTGCCGCGATCAGCTGGACGGCATCGGCGAGGAGAACGTTTACTGCTACTACCATTCGGCATTTTCGTTCCTGGAGCGCGATGCGGACGGACTGGATGCTTTTATCAACGACGTCGTGCTGAAGGATCGTCCGGCAGAAACTCCGGTCGTGCTGGTGCCGATGAGCATGGGTGCGACAGTTGTGAGCGCCTATCTTGCCAAATACGGCGACAAAGGCCAGGTGAAACGCGTAGTCAGTATCGTCGGCGCGTGGAACGGCAGCGATCTGGTTGCCGACCTGATCGAACATAAATACTCTGTCGAGGCGCCGGAACTGCTGTATCACACCGTACTTCCGGAAGTGATCGGAGACCCGTGGGGACATCTGCTTTGCTGTTTTCTGTATTCTTTCTCCCAAAAGACGCTGCGCAGCATTCTCGACACGATCCTCTCCTCTCTCGTGGAAACGATTGTGCTGCGCACGCCGTCTTTGCTGGCGCTGATTCCGGCGGAACGCTATCCGGCAATCGAGGAAAAGTATCTTTCGGGCGACGAATACGCGTATATCCGCGAACAGACGCGCGCCTATTATGAAGCGCAGCGTACGCTCCCGCAGCGCATGGCGCGGCTGCAAACACAGGGAACGGAGTTTTATTTCATCAGCGGTTACGGTCTGCCTTTCGGAGGCGCTGACGAGAGCGAATTCAGCTACTTCCGCTTCATGCAGTCTGCCGAAACAACGAATTCCGACGAGATCATCTCGATCTCCTCGACTGCACCCGGCGCAGTGTATGCGCCTGCGGGACAGTCGCTCGGCAGAACGGGCCGGTATATCTCTCCCGACGGTTCCGTGGATTTGTCCACATCATTCGCGCCGGACAGAACGTGGCTTTTTTACCGGCAGAAACACCAGCTCGACTACAACAATACCGCGCTGCAGCTGGCGATGGATATCGCGGTCGGCAAGGTGACGGATGTTGCGTCCGGCGCGGATAAATACCCGCAGTTCAACGCCAGACGCGATGCCAAGCCGCTCATCAAAGGCAACGACACATATCTTGACCGCCTGAAAAAGTACATCGACGCAAACGCCGGCGATCCGCAGAAGGCTGCCGAAGTCGCACGGGCACGGGACGCCCTCGCGCGCTGCAGCGCCATGCTGGAGGATACACACAACGATCCTGAGGCTGACGCCGCTGTGATTGCATACGCCGCCGAGGTGCTCTCGGAGCTGTATCCGGAACCGGAGCCGAAGGCGCAGAAATGGTCGGAACGTGTGCTGAACGGGGCAGTGGAAAAACTGCACGAATGGCTGTACCGGACGTTCGGCGCCGCAGGATGGCGAGATAAATATGCGTTCCGTTAAAATGGAATCACCGCGCGGTTGACTGTGCGAAAAAAGGAGGCGCATAAACATGAAAATGAAAAAAATTGCAGCTTGTTGTATGGCGGCATGTATGGTGTTTCTCACGGTGTTCTGTGTACACGCGGAAGAAACGCCCTATGAAATCGAAAACGGCTACCAGTACCGGATCGAGCATACACCGGATGGCGACGTGCTGCGTGACGTGAAATGGTATTGGTGGTACAGTACAATAAACGGATATGTGCCGAAAACGCTGGGCGGCATAGCGCTGACGCCGGATGTCCTGAACGGCGCTGTGTTCAACGGTGCAGGTACCGATCCATGGATCAGCAGTTTCACCGTGGACGACGATAATCCGTGGTTCACCATACGGAACGGTGCGTTGTATACCAAAGACGGCAAAACGGCAGTTGCATTTCCTTCATTGTCGAGTATGATCTATGTGATCGCGGACGGGACGCAGACGATTGGAAGCGACAGCATATACGCCCCTTACCACAGCTGTATCGTGTTTCCCGATTCGGTTACAACGATCGCGGACGACGCCATCTGCCTTACGCACAGCGCTTTAAATTATAATTTTCAGATCGCCGGATCGACCGGCAGCGCCGCTGAAAGCTATGCGGCAAAGATGCAGTATGCCTTTCTGCCGATGGGCGAAACGCACACGCACGTCTATTATTACGTCGAGCAGGAGCCGACGTGCTCGAACTCCGGGTATAAAGCCGCGCAGTGTCCGTGCGGGGACGTCTATGCAACCGAAGTCGTGCCGCCCGATCCCGATGCGCACTTATGGATGTCCGACCCGGAAGATTCGGACGGGCCTTGGTTGTGCGCTTTCTGCGGTGTTGAATGGTCATATACATATGATGAACCGCCGCAGACGGACGCCGTATGCAATTGTTTGTGCCACAAGTCGAATCATTCCCCGATACGTATCCTGTTTGAGCTCAACAGCGACACCTTCCATTCTTTTGTGTACTGTTTTGTCCTGTTCTTCTGGCGGTTGACCGGTACGCACCAATACTGTGCCTGCGGCGAGCGGCATTATTGAGTTTAACAGAAACGGAGAGATGGTCATGAAAAAAAGTATTGCAGTCGTACTTGCGGCAGCGCTCATCCTGTGCAGCCTCGCTTTTTCTCCGGCGGCACAGGACGCTTATCCGCAGAGCGCTCATGCGTACGCAAACAACACTTCGCAAACATGGGAATATATCTATCCCGGCGATGCGGACGCTTTATATGTCACGTTTTCCGCAGACACGTTCTTCCACCCGCAGAGCCAGTATTACACCATTACAGATGACACACCTGAAACGAATGTGCGCAAATTTTATGAGGACGGCTTCTACACAACAGACGGCGACACGCTGACGATCTGCGACGCGGACGGCCGTGCGCAGGGATGCTATACGGCCGATGAACTCTCCGGCGCCGCCGTGCGCGTGAGCGGAAACCGCTTTTCGCTTACGCTGCGAACCGACCATGCCGGCACAGCCTACGGCTTCCGCGTGATCGACGTGTCACCCGTCCCGCCAAAGAGCCACGCGCAGATTCTCTTTCAGATCGGCGATACGACGATCGAAAGACTCCTGCGCGACGGAGACACTATCCTGCTGCCGCGCCGATACAGCTTCCTGCAGTCCGACGACCACCGCATCCTCGTCGGCTGGCAGACAGCGGACGGTCGAAAAGCATATTACAATTCCCGGAATATCCCGTGGAACGACGTTTTGGCTTATGATTCGGATTGGACGGATATCACGGCAGAATCGGGCAGACAGTACGTCTTCACCCCCGTCTGGTGCAAGATCGGGATCGATCGCACGGAGGTGTTTTCCTTCCTGAACAGCGAATCCGTATTCCATGCGGACGTTGACGGGTATCTGTATACACGTTCCCATTTCCTGCGATTTCTCGCAAACTGGTTCGGTACGTTTGCGCTCTCGCCGTTTGCACCACTGGCAGCCGTCGGATGTATGTATTTGACGCTGTTCTGGCCGACGCAGTACTTCGTCGGTTCGTGCTGCGGTTTCCCGATCGCCGTGCTGCTGCAGCATTACGGCAAGCTGGATCTTCTCTCACCGCAAGGCGCATCGTGCGTTGCCGACCTGGAGCCGGACGACCTGGTACAGAGCACGATCAACTACTACAACAATCAGGCGGTCGCGTGCCATTTTGTCAATCATGTGGCGATCAACCCCGGCGGCAAAGAATACACCGCGCAGCTGCAGGCATTGTACCGCACGCTCGAACAGGGTACGCCGGTTTACCTGGAGATCTACGGAGAATCGCATCCGCTCAAAAGGATCCTCACCGGTGACTTTTCGGACGTCGTCGGCGATGTGCACGGCGTGCTGCTCACCGGCGCCTATACGGACACGCAGGGCAACCACGTTCTGATCGCGTATGACAACAATTCATCCATGTACCCGTCCGGCCGGTGCGACACCCTGAGCATTGACCCCGATTTCACGCAGCTTTCCGGACAAATCTTCTTCTTTAGCGAAGAGACGCTGAACGGCTTCTCCTGGAGCGAAAGCGTTTCACAGTTTGATTCCTTCAAGACACAGGGCATATCGAACCCGTTTGCCTGGCATCTGCAGTTTTGGAAGAACCTGCCATCCCTCGTGCGGCAGATCCGTGAATTGCACGCGGCAAAATAAAAAGCGAAAACAAAATAAATCAGGAGGTGTTTGTGATGAAACAAATACGGAAAACAGTATCAATCGCGTTGTGTATACTACTCGCATTTTCGTGCAGCGTTCCGTCGTTTGCGGCGGATACAGGCGCAGGCGAACCGTATTCCCCGCAGGCACATATGCTGGACAATGTGTTCGGCGTGCTGCATGACCTGGTCTTCGGCACCGTGCAGCTGCTGCTGCGTCAACCGGGTATACCGAGCTATGAAAAATATCTTTCACAGGATCATCCGTACTACTACAACGGCACAGATGGTATAACAATCGGCGACGGATGGCGCGGCGGGTTTGCTTCGGGCAGCATCATTCCGCCGCAATGGCGATACAACGCCGACGGCAAGCCCGATCCCAACGGGTTGTGTCTGCGCACGCTGCGTCCAAAGGGCGGGTATCAAGGCGCGATCACGCATCTGTACAGCGATCAGATGCTCAATATGATGATCCTCTCCAACGGTACGGACAGCAATCAAAACGGCGTTGCGGACCTGATGATCCTCGGCGACGTGGACGGAGTCGGCTTGACCGCCGGAACGAAGGCAAAAATGTGCGCCGCGGTAGAAGGCGCGCTGCGTGAATACGGCGTTGCGCATGAGGATATTCTCTCCTGCAATTTCAGCGCGTCGCACTGTCATGTGGGAATCGACACGGAAGGAATGTCCATTCCGATTGTTGTTTTGAAACTACTTCCGGCGACAATTCTCAACTGTATCCCTGCGCTGCGTCCGCGTACGCTGGATCGGACGGAAGAAAAAACGCTCTGCGCACAGGCAAGCGCGTGTGCCAAACAGGCGTTTGATTCCATGGAAGATGGCGATCTGTATTTCTTTGAAACGCAGCCGGTCAGCAGCGGGGCGTCTGACAAACTTGACAGCGGCGTCAAAACCAAAAACTGGTTTTCCTGTTTCCTGTTTGAAGGCCGGAAGAGCCAAAAGAAAACCATTCTGGCCAATATCGGCGCACATCCGACGTCGTATGATTCGGACGGTACGGGACTGCTTTGCACGGATTACCCCTATTATATGTCGCGCGCACTGCATGACGCAGGGTATAACTTCGTATTCTTTCAGGGTGCGCAGGCGAATATCAATTCCCCCGGATGTGATGTACCGGAAGGCAGCGACAAGGATCTGCGCGCAAAAGCCTGGGTCGAAAAAACTGCGCTGACACATGACGAATGGGTCGAGCGTTACGGCAAAGCGTACACAGATCGCGTATATGATAAGAAAGCGGAGGATCTGAACGACCGTATGCGCTGCGGATTCCTGCTCGCGGACATGATCCTCGACGCAGAAAAGCAGAACAAATCGCCCGTCAAACCGATGCTGCGGGTCAGGAACGGACAAACGCTTGTGCCACTGGACAACGGCTTGATGGGACTTGCCGCAATTTCTGGACTGCTGGAAGAGCACGTTGTGCGCATGCCAAAGGCTGAATCACGCTGCGGAATCGTCGTGGAAACAAATTACATTGAACTCGGCGAACACGTTGCGATCTTTACCGCGCCGGGCGAACTCTCGCCCTCGCTGCTGCTTGGCTCTGACCCGGACTATACCGGCGGCGCAAAATGGACGGGCATTACCTCATGGACGGGCGAGGACTGGCGATATGATACGCTGACCGATCTTGTGCGCACGGCATCCGGCGACAGCAACAAGACCGTTCTGCTGTTCGGACTTACCAACGATGCGATGGGATACGTCTATCCCGACATCTGCTGCACACAGTCAATCTTAGGCGCGAAATTGTATTACAAGGTTGATGGCAAGAATATGGCTAACTGTATGTTCATGACTATGGGCACGAAAGCCGCCTCGTCGCTCATGGATGGGTACAGCCGCGTATTGCAGAGCGTCTTTGGATAAAGCTTCATTTCGGACAACACCGTGCAAACCGGCATACATTCTCTACGCATCAGAAGTCATGGAATCACCTTTCCACCACCGTCCCATCCTGAAACCGGAACAGCAGTTTTCCGTCCGGCTGTACGGTTACGGTATCCACCGTCATTTGCCACACGGCTTCATCCCACTCGGTCAGCGAGTGGTCGTGTTTGGTCAGGGCGTGGATGAACTGTTCGGTCAAAAATGTCTGTTCCGGTTTCTTCGCGTTTGCGATTATCTTTTCCTTATCCGCAAACAGCGTATTATACGTCTGAATAAACCGTTCGCGTATATCGTTTTCTTCCAGATGCGGTGTGGTACAACCGCACTTGAATTTATTGTTGCACTGCCATATGGTACGACGGTATTGGTCAGTAGAATTCCACACCTTCGGCCCGTAAAAACCGCCGCAGTCGCCGCAGACGATCATCGACGAAAACGGACTTCTGCAACTGTATGCTCTGCCCGTTGCTTTGCGCCGCTGCATTTCTTTCTGCACACGATCCCATACGTCCGGTGGGATGATTGCTTCGTGGCTGTTCCGCACATAATACTACGGCACTTCGCCCTCATTGCGTTTGCTTTTCTTTTGCAGATAATCGACCGTAAATTTCTTCTGCAGCAGTGCGTCGCCTTTGTACTTTTCGTTTTTCAAAATACTCTTGACCGTACTGCTCGACCACACGTCTTTGCCCGCCGGCGTGTGGAAGCCGTCTTCCGTCAACTGCCGCGCGATTGCCGTCGGCGTTTTGCCCGCAAGGAACAACTGATAGATAAACCGCACGACCGCTGCCTGTGCGATATTGACCACAGGCGGCGCGTCTTTCGTTTTGCTCCGATCATAGCCGAGAAAGTGTTTGTACGGCAGGATCAGCTTGCCGTCGGCAAAACGTTTTCTCTGTCCCCATGTGACGTTTTCGGAAATGGAACGGCTTTCCTCCTGCGCAAACGACGCAAGGATTGTCAGCATCAATTCACCCGCCGCGCTCATCGTGCGGATGCCCTGCTCTTCAAAATACACGTCCACACCGAGAGATTTCAGTTCCCGCGCCGTCGTCAGCAGCGTGACCGTGTTGCGCGCAAAACGGGATATGGATTTCACAAGGATATACAACAGTTTTCATCTCTGATTTGTGTCTGACACCGACATGACGTTGGTCATGCGCTCATGACGAAAATACTGCTCCGCAGCCGGATTGACGATGTATTTTGTCATCGGCGGCCTGCCTTTTCCGCCGGTTTGCAGCGCTTCCACCGAGGCGATGTAGCCGTAATCTTCTAAAAAGTCCAGCACGGGCTGAATGTCCTCAACACGTTTGAACATCTGACAGTAGCGCATGGCCGTTCTGCGATTAAACGCTGTCAGCTTTTTCTCGCAGATCATCTTTAAAATACGCTGCGCGTTTTGGAACATATCGTTTTCCGGCAGCACGTTAAAAACAGCCTGCGCATGGTTCAGAAAATATGTACCCAAGCGAATCGCGTTCCGCATGGTCTGCCCGTCCACTACAAGAGGGTCATTGGCGTCTATGAAATCATGGGCGCGTGAAGCGCTCGCCCTGCAAAGCAGGCCGGCGATACGCAGTGTATTGCCTGCCAGTTTGCCGCACCAATCGGCAATCTCGGCGTATTCCTTGACCAGCTTCGGCTCCAGATCGCGCGAGAACTGCTCCAGCAGCGCGTCTGCTTCCGGGGAAAGTGTGATCATCTCCGGCTCGTCGCCATAATCATCTTCCAGCATGTCGACCAAACGACGCGCGTATGCGGCATAGACGTTCTGCAGCACACCCGGCGTGCGGTACTCTCTGCTGCCGACCGACAAGACCGGCATAGAAAACAGAAATCGTGCCGTAAGACCGCGCCCGCGGAAGGTGGTGTTGCCGAGCACTTTGGAAATCACACCGGGCTGCGCCATCAGCAGCACGGTCAGCGTAGGCCGCATAATGCTTTCGCTGTCTCTGCGGATGCGATCCACGCGGATCGGGTCGCCGGAATACCCTTTGAGCATTACATCGATATTGACCAGTTTTGCATATGCTCCGGCAAGTGTGTCGAAGATACCCGCCTCGCTGGACAGAACCGCCATTCTGCCGTTGTTCTGCGCCAAGACGGACGCCAGTTTCTCCGGTGTGATGTCATCAACAAACAGGCGCATCGGCTGCAGATCTTCATGCTCAGCGACCTCGGATGCAATCTGATCGACCTCTTTCGGCTCTGCCTTGCCTTTGGCAAACTGCTCCTCTACGGCTTTCTGCCTACGCAGGAGGATGCGCCCTCTCATGCGGCTTGCCTCGACCGCCGCCGCATGGGTCAGATTGTATTGCTCCTCATAGTCGTTGATCGGACGAACCAACGCTTTCTGGACAGCGGACTTTCGCTCGAATGACGATGCGATTGCCGTAAGGTACAGATTCAGCGGCTCAACCCAGTCCGGCTTGCCCTGAATCGTGAATTTGCCTTGCACGCACGTGGCGATCACGCCTAACGCGGCGGTGCCTGCCAAATCGACCGGTGTCTGCACGCTTTCGGACAGTGCGGCAACGTAATCCCGAATCTCCGCAGGCAGCGCATCCAGTGGGAACGGCATGAGCGTATGCCCGCCGAACGGGATCGGATCTTCCCATGCAGTCGTTCCCGTTTTCTTCACCGCAGCTTGGCTGTTGTTCGGCTCGATCTCCACTTCAAAGTCTGCGCTTGTGAGCGCACTGCGGACGCGTTTATCCTGCTTGGCAAACTCCGCCATGTCGTGAAACGACTTCTTCTCGTCGGAATCTGGGAATTTGTGCAGCCGAACAAGATCAAACGCGTTAAGCTGCCGCCCACCGGCAGGATCAGTCGCGTGATGACTGTATGCAAATTTGTCGTCATAGACCACGACACCCGCGGTGCCTTCGCCGGGAATGTAACTGTAGCGACCGTCGACCACGCTCGGCTCGTATACGTCGGGGAGAAATGTCGCGATCGCTTCCTCAATGCCGTATGTGCGGCAGAACGCGCCGACGATGCCGTCTTTCGTCAAGGGATCCTCCTGCTTTTTGCCCGGAGCGGTCTTTTTTTGGTTTTCGCCTCTTGCAAGCGGCAGTGCGGACGCATCCTCCCAGCCGGGATATTTCTCCGAAAACGCGTCCGGATCGAGCCATGCCTTATCCGTAACGATAAACAGATATTCGCCGTCCTTTGGAACGCTGCCTTTGAACATCGGCTGATTGATGCGGTGCGAGAACGGGTCGAACATTTCCGTTCCCGGTTCCGCGACAAAGAGCCTTGACAGCGCATTGAACTCATGCGGCGTCACGTCTCTTGTGAGCGGTACGAGGATGCGGCAGCGCGGCTGTTCGGGCGTAGAACTGTGCGTCGAATACAGGCACGACGCATACGGCATGATCTCACGATAATGCTGTACAAAATCAACTGTCACGTCGTCGCCGTCAAAAGACAGCATAGAACGATGTTCGACGTCTTCCTTCTTCCTTCTGGTGCCGATCAACCGACCGCAGACAAACGGGTCGATGTCTTTGATCGCGCTTTTTTCATCGCGGGACAAATGCCGATATTCGTCCATCGTTTCGCCGGTACGCACCGGTTCTTCAAGAAAAGCGCAGATTTCTTCAAAAGTCATAGATGTGTTTCGCCATACCTTTGACGATCTGCTATAGCCGAAGGCAAGGTCAAGTTTTCGCATAGTCAATTCCTCCTATCTCATTTCAGCACGATGGTCGCTTTGCCGTTTGTTTTCATTTTCATTACAGCGTTGTACGCCGTCAGGTCTTTCACGCCGTAGCCGTTGTGTGTGTCCAGCTTTTCTTCATAGTGTTTCGATCGCCGGTTTTCACGCTGTTTCTGTCGGTTTTTCATTTACATCCTCCTATCTTTATCCGGGCAGACTGCCCCCTTGGTTCGCGGGAAACATCCGTTTCGGGATGACGTCCGCCTGTTCGGAGAGGAGATTTTTTATTCCCCTCACTATTTAGGCCACGAGAATGGCAATATGTAACCCCTGATCTAAAAATATTGCAGTTCTTTTTTCAGAGCGGTATGTATCTTTTGCAGACGGTTGTGAACGGCGTTGTGGCTGACGCCGTCTGTCCGCGCAATGTCCGTGATACGCTCACAGGCGTAATACCTGCGCCGGATCATTTCCTGCTGCTGCGGCTGCAGTGTGCGAATGGCGGCGTCCAGAGCGCACAGCGTTTCTTTCCATTCGACAGCGGCAGCCGGATTTGCCGTCGGATCGGCAAAGATCTCACCCTCGAAATCGAACGACTCCAGACTGCAGGTGTGCCTGCGGTATTTGTGATAATTGTTGTACTCCGGTTTGTTGAAGCGTTCATCGAAAATCTCCTGCACCATGCGCGGCTGCACGCCGGACGGGTCATCTGCCGCCACAAGCCGCTCCTCATAGTCGGCGCGGATCATGGGTGCACACTCCTGCTCGGTGACCTCCACGGTTTGAAAACGATTGTCGTAACGGATTTGGATTTGCATTTTCTTACGTCCTTTCCGCCGAAAGGAACGCACTGTCAGGCGGCAAACCGCTGCCGGTACACCGAAAAAGGGCGCACGAATGCAAGCGGTGCATACATCCGATTTTCTGCGTTTCGGCATTGCTGCCGAAAAACTGTAATCGTATGTATCGCCGCCCGAAGTCGCGCGCCTTACAGGCTTTGGTTATTTTTTTGAAGCATTTCGCTTCTATCGCCACTCTCACTGGAGAGCGGTCATAGAATCGGAAAGCAAAACAATTCCGAGGTGAAGTGCCAAAATATTAGTCTGGTAATATTTGAAATAATGTGGTATAATAAAACACAATGTAGATCAAATATAAAAAAGCTCCAGAGGTTTGATTCTCTGAAGCTTATCTTATAGACAATTGAGTTGGAGTAAAGAGTTAACATCTGTCAAAAGGATTAACAGCGTTAATAGCGTCAAAAGTTGTATGAAAGGGTGTTCCTATGCTGGAAAATGTAGAATATACACTGTGCGGCGGTACTTTTCTATCGCTCATTCTCCATGCGAGAAAACAAAGAACAGCGGCAAGAACAAGCGTAACCGGCAAAAGGGACGGATTAAACGACAGTGATGTGTTTGAAGGACTTCTCCGTGTCGCCTTCCCCAACTATATCTCTCCGATTGGGAAATCAATTCGAACATTTACGTCTTCATATAAATCCTGCAAACTGTCGGCAAATATCTATCTTCCTTTTGACAAAAAAGAATGGATCAATGCCTTTGATCATGAAATCAAGAATTCCTTTTCGTCTCCATTACGGAGAATGTGCGAATTCACATCTGCCTTTATCGATGAAAGGAGTATGGGAAGATGGCTTGTCTGCGCTATCCTTGACACCATCAGTCGGGATACCAGTATTACGGATGAACTGTTTTATATGGATAATTCCGGTCAACCTATAGACAAAAATCATTTGTTACTGTCGCAAAGCATTGATTTGCAGTCGTTTCTTCTTGGCATTTGGCATTTTATACTATTGAATCGACATGACAATACCGTTGGTGTGGAAACCTACGATGCATGGCATAAACAACCTACGGCACTTCGGGCAAGGCGCGAATTTACCGCAGAAGTCGGAAAGAACTGGAAGCAAAGCATCAATGTGAATATTATCTCAGCGTTTGATTCCGTTTCAAAAAACAATGGGAGAAAAAATCCACACGGTATTCCTTCCGATGAAACGGCTGTGCTTTTGTCTGACAGCGTTTCCTCTGAACTAACCAAAGATACGCCTTGGAAAATAGTTCCAAAAGACCTTTTGCCCTCAGGTGATGTCTTTAGCGTATACCTTGAAAATGCTTATTCCAAATATAATAAAATGAAAACACTCCTTTATAATGACGCTCCAAGAAAATTTTATGATTTTTATGTTTGTAACGATATACTGCAAACAGTATACATCAAAAAATCTAACGTTAAAACAAGAGTAATTAGTAAAGCAACTGCACAAATCCTACAGACATGTTCAAACTTCATTCTTATTTCCGGAACCGGCGGTCTAGGGAAGTCAATGATGATGCGGCATCTTCTTCTTGATGCCATAAATCGGTTTGATGATTATTGTAAAATTCCAGTTTTCATTCCCTTAAAAGACTACGATGATTCTTATGATGAATTGCTGGGTTACATATTTGAAAAAGTTGAGAGCCTTGGCGGTTTTGATAGCATCGATGTTTTCTCTGAATTGCTCGATCAAGGATCATGCCTCCTTCTGTTTGATGGGTTGGATGAAATAAAATCAGATTACAGAAAGCACTTTGAACGAGGCCTTGATATCTTTGCGGATAAATATACGGACAACATGTACGTTATTTCATCTCGCCCCACAGGTTCTTTTATTTCTCTTCATCGTTTTACCGTACTTGACCTTTGCCCGTTTAACAAAAGCCAAGCTCTTGAACTGATTGACAAATTGGATTTTAGACCGGATGAGCCAACAATAAAAAAGAATTTTCGCAAAGAATTGGAAATGACTCTATATTACTCGCATAGGGAATTTACACAAAACCCTTTGCTGCTTACCATTATGCTTATGACATATGAGCAGTTTGCAGAGGTCCCTTCAAAAATGCATGTGTTTTATAGAGAAGCATACGCTGCGCTTTCTCAAAAGCATGATGCCAGCAAAGGAGCATATAAACGGGTCTTAAAAACCGGTCTGACAGCAGATCAGTTTTCAGACTTTTTTGCAGAATTCTGTGCGCGAAGCTATCGTGACGAAAAATTCGAGTTCACCGAAGTTCTATTTGATCAGTATTTTAACAGTCTACGTGAACGCACAAAGACTTTAGAAGTCATCACAGCAACCGACTTTCGTGATGACCTCGTTGAAAATATGTGTCTCATGTTTTATGAGAGCGGTAAGTATCATTTTACACACCGTTCTTTCCAAGAATATTTCTGTGCTTTATTCTTTTCAAAACAAAAAGATAAAACGCTTAAAGCAATCGGCGACTTCTTTGAAAACAAGAAAAGTCGTAATTATACAGATAAAACATTCAATATGCTGTATGACATGATTCCGGAAAAAGTTGAAGAGTACATTTTTGAGCCGTTTCTTCGAAATCTTTTTGAAATGTGCGACATGGAAGATGGTTATTGGACGTTTCTCCAAAAAATGTATCCTATCCTTTATTATGAATATGGAGAAACGGATGACTATGCATATAATACCCCGGAGTCATTTATCTACAATTCGATTATTAGAATCCAAGGTTTTTATGCTATACTGTCTGACGACACTCTCCCTCCAGATGATGAATTTGTTACGACCGAATGGGTCTATCTCGATAGTGATTACCAAAACCCTGATTTTGATCCGCAAACTCTAGTAGACTTAAAAGATGTTCCTTTAGAGTATATAGACTACTATGGAGATCCTGAGATCGTCGGACGGAATTATGAAATTCATATTGCAGATATTCTAAAAAGCACATATAGATATCAAGATCTTCTTTGTTTATTAGAAAATGATGATTTTCCTTTAAAAGCAGAATACTTGGCAGTAAGAATTTATTTACAGGAACTGATTGACAGACACGACATTGTCGGAGATGACTTTTTCGATTTATTTCAATAAATAACAAGTCAACATATATAGGTGATATTGATAATACACCTGTTTAATTATGCATGATGGGCGAAAATGTCGCGCATGCCTATCAGCATCCTGATAGACTGCAAACTGTACAACATATAATGTCACTTCAAAAAACTTGAAGAAAGTAACATTGTAATACCTATTGCATGAAGCAAAACGTTTATCTGTAGACCAGAATCGAAGAAGAAAAGGGGAACCGTATGGACAAAGAAATCCTGCATGTATAAATAGTTGTTACTGCATGAACCAGCACCCTTTCCGCCTATCGGGTTCTTGAAAGCCTGCAAGCCATGCAGCGTATATGCCATAAAAAAGAAAAAGCCCCGAAGGGCTTAATGTTAATCGGTCTCAATGGTCAATCGGTTCTTTTGGCGGCAAGCAGAGCGTAAAAAACTTCTTTCTGCGCATTCGGTGATATGCTTTTGCGCGTCGCTCTGAATACTGCGCTGGACACGTCTTTCAGAAGATATGTATGCTCCGCTTTTTCGGTGGTTGAATATGCCCGTAACACCTGCCGCTCAAAATCGAACTCGGCTACGGTTTGGATGCGCCCTGTATTCGGCAGCATTTCTTTAAACGCGTCATACAGAATCGGATCGATGAACTGATACAGACCGAAACATTCCGCGAAATCGCCCAGCGTGTTGTCTGATCCTTTTTTGCGAATGCGGTCATGGTACGCACGGCAAACGTCAAACAAATCTGTGTTTTCGTCTATGGAGATGTGGCAATCGTTCTCCGCGTCGTGCAGGTGTATGACCGCAATCCTGCGCTCTGCACGCTGTCGCGCTTCTTTTGCCTGCCGTTCCTGTCGGATCAATTCTTCCACATCCCGGCGTATCAGTTCCGGCACATACTCCGTATACAGTTGTGTCAGCGTTTCATGCAGCTTTTTCAATACGCTGCTGTCCTGCAACGCAAGGTATGCCTCCAGTTTGTTCAGCCGCCGTTCATCCATGTGTACAGTGATTTCTGCATTGCCCATAGCATAGCCCCCTTGTTCGTAGTGTTGCTATATTACCGTGATGTCCGGCACAGCGCAAGATGGCATACCGCACAATCATTTTGCGTAGGGATTGTCTATATCGTAGAAGGAATACAACCGTGCATACAAAACCGTCTATGCCCGCCTGCGTCGTGGTTCGATCACGGAAGAGGCGTTCAACGCGTGGAAAGCCGAAGCCCGCAGACGACTGGACGAAACACGCGAGAACGGCGCGTCCGTCGAAGAATACATCGCGTGGCTCAAAAAGGATATTCGCAAGTGGGAAGCGAAGGAGTAAGAAGCTATATATACATAATGTTGCGCTAACCAAATTGAACTTCATAATAGTTGTCTCCAAAAGAATACTTCGACGTAGAGAAAAAAGAAGGTTATATAAAAAGAAGGTTATATCATTATGAAAAAAAGACCTTTTAAACTTTCACCCACGCAGAAAATAAGGGTATTCATCAGTTCAAAGTGTGATAATTCGTCCGATGTGCCAAAATATGACCCAATTCGGGCAGAATTAAAAGAGCTAATCGAAAGCACTCAATTTGCGACAGCGTATACATTCGAGGGAGAGAGTGCTTCAACATTAAGTGCGGAGTCGCATTATACATACGCTTTAGAAGACTGTGATGTTTGTATTTTTTTGATTGACAATGCAGACGGTGTGCCTTCAGGGGTTCAAAAAGAAATCGATGTCGTAAGAAAAAAGGATATTATGGCATTGTATTATTTTTGCGATGAAACAACAAAAGATAAAACCGAGCTTGAAAAAAGTTTGATGGGAGCTTCATTCGCAAAAAGCAAAACCGTTCATCATTTTTCCGAGTTAAGCACAAACAGTGCTGCTGCGCTAATTGATGATATTGCTTTAATATATCACAATTATTGTAGAAAAAGATTGTTGGAAATTGTCTCTGATTCAGCGGAAAACCCGGCAGGAATCGATATGAAATCTCCTGAAGACCATCGAGAAATTGTTTTTCCAAAAATCATTTTGCAGAACATTGACAAATGCACTCAGTATATTTTAAAGTTTTCTGCAGATTACAGGTTCTTTCATAGTCCGGACGAAGATTACCACACGAGCGATTTGGATGATTGGGGATGCCAATTTCTTCATATTCTCTTTGAAGGGCAATCAATAAAGAGTTTTAATGTAAGCATGTTCATGGATGTGTTAAAGGGATTACAACCCGGTGATTTTTATAATGTTGTCAGTATTCGATGGAAAGCTATCCAAGCCTATCTTTGTGACAATATTGCAGAGTGTATTTCTAATCTGAATAGTGCGCTTGAATTGGCAAGAGAAACAAATCAAGCAACTTGGCTAATAAATGATATTCTTATTGATCTCCGTAATCAACAATGGGATGGCTTTTTTAATATAGGATTGCAAAGAGCAATGAATGTTCAAAAAGAACTTGACGATAATAAAAACGAGTTCTTTTATCCCGTTTTGGATCGTATTAATGATTCAATTCAAGAATCATATCTTCATGGTTTGTTCAAGAAAAAAATTCAATCTCCTAACACCGTTGAATACGGTAGTAACCTTGAGTATTTGGGCAAGTTATTGGCAAGCGCATATATTATAGCTATTTATAATGGTTCATTAACACACATCATTTTGTTTTTTGAAAAAATTAAAGACTTTTTGTTTTATTTATCCAGTAGGTATGATGATTGGACCTATAAATTATCTCTTCTCAAGTTTTCATTTTATTGCAGTGACTCAAAAGAAACACAAGGAATAATTGATGCATATCCTGAAATACTCAGCAAATTATCATCTGATGATGCTGAAGCAATTTTAATCTTTTGCAATTTCCATCCAATAAAGCACATACGTCAATCAAAAAAATTCCTTGCATTTGGCAAATTAGGCTATTACCTTAGTGATAACTGTTTTAAAAAATATGAAAATGAAATACTCGAAGAAATAACACAATGGCTTAACGATGATAATCCGAATTATAATTATGGGAACTACATTTTTCGTAGCTTGTCTGACGTATCTCACCGATTGTCGAAAGATAAGATGTCTGAAATTTGTTGTTCTTTAATAGATAAACAATATGTTCATTATTATGATGAAATGTTTCGTTTTATAGCAAATGGTGGGGTAGATCTTAATACATTAAAGCGTGAAAGCGCTGAGGCTCTTGTTCAGCATATTGTCACAGTCTTTAACAGCGAAAAAGGCTTTGAGATGATAAAATGTTCTGGCTCATTCTTATCCGTTCTTCGCAATCAAAACAGAGAGTTAACAGAACCTTTAGATAAGCAAATATCAGAAAAATTGCCCAATTATTATAACTTTGAATATAAACTTAATACTACAAATAACAAAAAAGATGACTATCCTTATTTCCTCGAAAAACTTATTGAAATTGTTAGGACAAATAATGAAACTCAAGGCGTTAACGGCGTATTTCGCGGATATGGCTTCAGATACATTTCTATAATGCGCTCCATTTTGCTTGAAACGGATTTATCGATTTCAACAGAAACAATGGATAGATTAATAACAACGGTAATTGATACGCTAATAAACTCCAGAGAACCTGTTTCTATAAAAATTGATGCGGTTTTACTGCTTTGCACAATTGTAATAAAGTATCCTACGGATTATTTGCGAAATCAATCTGCGTTTCAAAGCATTGCAGATCGTGAAGGTGATATAGAAGCGAACCGTTCTTCAAGATTATTCTCCAATATCAACTTCCTTGCCTTAAATATTTGCATAAAGCTTCTTATGTCAGCAATCGGCAAAGATACACATACAGATCTTATGGATTTATTGCCATATATTAGAAATAATTGTGCAACAACCATATCGGTTTCCGATTTTATTGCAGACTTTCTTGACATAAGCGATGATTTTAATACTCCAAAACCCATTGAAACTGTATTACTGAATAATGCACTGGAATTATCGCTTATGGATAATACTGAAATTTGTTGGAGCGCCACAAGGGTTTTACTTTCTCTTTCCAAAAGCGAAGAAAACCGAGATGTAATATGTCGAAGATTGCTTTCATTGATTGAATCAGAAAATGTTTATATCAAAAACCTCATACTAAGAAAAACAAGCAGGATGAATACAATCCCAGACGAAATGAGGAAGCGATTCTTCGAAATCTGTAAAAATGATGCCAATTATGTTACACGAAAGGTATGTGAAGAATTTGGGTATTCAGATTGACTTGATAGTGCTGTCTGCCTTTTATTATTCCAAATCAATAAATAAACGATAGGGTGCATTTTGAGGGAAAGTTCATACAGAAATGCAAAAAACCGCCATCGGATCACTCCTTTGGCGGCAAATTGAACCCATGACGTAAGCGCAAAACAACGGCACGGTAAGTGGGTCGAGGGTTCAGAAAAGGCAGGCGGGAAGAGCGGGCTGGTTTACGGGATTCAGGATTTCGGCAAAAAAGCTTTCGATGTTTATCGAGTTTACCTTCGCGGTTTCAGCAAGGCTGTAAAAGATGGCGGAAGCTTTTGCGCCGCCCGGCGTGTCGCAGAACAGCCAGTTTTTACGACCGATCACAAACGGTCGGATCGCGTTTTCAGCACGGTTGTTGCTCAGGGGGATGATGGGATCCTGTAAAAAAGCCGTCAGGTTTTTCTTTTGACTCAGTGCATACCCGACCGCACTTTGCAGTTTTTGTCCGGTCGTCGTAAAGCTGTCGAGCCATTCGTAAAACGCATCGACGAT
>JAFSYM010000020.1 GCA_017450005.1 Clostridia bacterium | reverse complement strand
CACGTCAATATCATAGAAGCAGAGTGCTGTCCGGATCACATACATATGCTTGTAGAGATACCGCCACATATGGCAGTATCGGAGTTTATGGGATATCTGAAGAGTAAAAGTGCATTGATGATATTCGATAAGCACGCAAACTTGAAGTACAAGTATGGGAACAGACATTTTTGGGCGAGAGGGTATTATGTAGATACCGTAGGGAAGTACGAAGGAGCTATAGCAGAATATATACGTACGCAGTTAGAGGACGATATCGCAAATGACCAGATCAGCCTCAAAGAGTTTGTAGACCCGTTTACAGGTGAAAAGAGCAAGTAAAAAGCTGCTATAATAAAAGCCCCCGAGCAGGGGGGCAAGCAGGAATAAAAATGTGATTGGCAAACCTTTCGATGCTCTCTTTAGAGAGCTACCACAAGCAATTGGCCCTTACAGGGCCGGAGCAAACCACCCGTTCAACGGGTGGTCCTGATTGCAAAAACTATTCGCAGGGAATTTGCGCATGATTTGTGAATGTTCATTCAGCGAGAGGCATCTTGCGGTTTACAGGCAGAGTAACGAGGGCGAAGAGCCGCAGTATTATGCGTACCTCAGTCGCGAAGCACTCATCCCGTCGGACATACGGGACAGAGTGCAGGGATGTTGGGCATCCTCGGTCATTTTTTCGACTTAGACGGCGACGGTAAGGCGAGCCTGTTCGAGGAATATCTCGGCTCGGAGCTTTCAGACTTTTTCGACGTAAAGTCGCCGGATGACGAGGATGATGACCGGGATTGGCACGCTGACAATCAAGCATTATAAGCTCTGATTTTTCGGAGTTCATACGACGAGTGATCACATGAAGCGGCGCATCAAGAGCAGAAGCCAGATGTTGCTTTTTGGGAAATCGGTGATATTCCAGTAAGATTGTTGATTTTTTGGTATGATTAGTGTATAATAACATGAAAGGAGGAAATGCTTGTATGAAAAAAGAGTGCTCTGTCCTAAAACGAGTAGCGTGCGCTCTGCTGGTTGCGCTGTCGCTATTTGCTTTTGCTGTCCATGCGCCTGTCTCTCATGTCAGTGCGGCTTCTGTGCGCAATAAGAAGATTGTATCTCTGGTATATGACGACTCGACCAGCATGTACGGTGACAAATGGTCATATGCCAACTATGCGATGCAGACCTTCACTGCCATGCTCAATTCAGGCGACGATCTGTACATTACCTACATGAGCAACAGCTCAAACAGCATCAAGATCGATGTTTCCGATCTGCCCGGCGCTGTAAAGAAGATACGCGATCATTCCGACGCAGGTAAGACGCCGTTTAATTCTTTACAGAGTGCGATCAATAAATTGAAAAACACCAACGACAAAAACGTAAGCACGCAGTATTGGCTCGTGGTTTTTACGGACGGCGACTTCAACGACGCGAATCTTGCGCAGGTCGAGGATGAGCTCGATACCTTTGCCAATGAAAAGATGGCAAACGACAGCCTGCCGCAGATTATTTATATGACGATCGGCGACGTGAATCAGGAATACACGCCCCATCCGTCCAGTTCGGCCGTTTCCGTGATCGCGGCAAACAGCAATGATGAGATCGCCGACTGTCTTTTTGATATTGCTTCACGCGTGACCGGACGTATCCGTGTGGACGATAAGGATATCAGGATGATCGACAATAAGACACTCCAGTTTTCGTCCAAGATCCCGCTGCTGAACATCAGCGTACTGATCCAAAACACTCCTTCGCGGATCGACAAGATCGCGGGCGTCGAGAACCGCAGCATTCCCATCAAGTACGAGATCCCCGTCAGTTCCCCAGAACAGACGATCTCCCTGGCGACAGATGAAGCGTCTAAGATGCATGGTATCGTCACCTTGGCAGGCATGAATCAGGGCAACATCCCGTCCGGGGATTATCGCATCTCCCTGACCGATTCCATCGACCTGAAAAATGTGGTGATCATGTATGAACCAGCGCTCGAACTGAAGATCAAACTGTTCGACGCAGACGGTAAGGAACTCACGGATCTGACGCACGTTCCGTTGGATTCAAAGGTCTCCGCAAAAGCGGACATCTATGAATTCGGAACGGACAATCAAATCGATTATTCTCTGCTTTCTTCCGGTATCAAAGAGCACATTGAACACAATGCCGACGACAAGCAGATAGACAGTCAGTCCGGTTTGAAGTTGGATGACCTGAAATTAGAGCTCGGCAAAAACACGGTCCGTGCCTGCGCGGATCTCCCGGGCTATTTCTTGCTGGAAACATCCATCGATTTTACTGCATTTGAGTTCACCGTGGACGAGATCAAAGCAGAACTAAGCTATGACGGAAGTCCCCGGCGCAAAAATAAAGACGGTACTGAAGATGCGGAGAACGTCGTGTATATCACCCATCTCAAGGATAACAAAACCGGCATCCGATTCATCGTATACTCCGAGAACGAACCCATCGACAAAACCACAGCCGAGAGCATAAAAGACGAGTTCGTCAAGGGACTGTCTCTGCCCTTCTCCGGCTTTAAGACCGAGGTTCAGGATGACGGCAGTTACATCGTCTACCCGAATCATAAAACATCCTATCTGATGACGTGGGTGTATTGGTTGAGGTACAAAGGCGAGCAGGTCATCGGCGCGGATTTTGACGAAAAGCACGCCGAAGGTACGCTGGAATTCAAGCTTTTTTATGATTTGAAAGAAATCATTATCCCGATCATTGCATTGCTGGTATTTCTCTACTTTGTGTGGTGGATCCTCTTTAAAAAGCATTTTCCGAGAACCACGTTGGTGATGGCGATCGGCAGAAAGAATAATTTTGGTAAACCGGTCTACTCTGAAACCGATCGAATCGACCTGAATTGGCTCGGCTGCTTCAAAAACCGCAACATTTTCAGTATAGTTTTTAATCTGATCATCCTGCTTCTGCCGACACCCTCTGTCGTACATTTTGGCGGATATTCTTTTACAGGTCAACGGTCTTTTGTTCATCGCTCCAATTTTGACCTGATCGTAAGAAATGTCAGAGGTAAAGCGGTTGATACCAACAGTCCGAAACCTCGCCAGGAGAGCGTTGACAGTTCCGTTGCAATGGACGCTATGCTGTTCATTCGTGACGGGGAATCTTATGTGAAATTCTATAAAGAAGATTAACTATGGAGGTAAAATGATGAAAGAGCAACATGCAACCAGAGTTCCGACCGTATTAATTGGTATCGGCGGCATTGGCGGGCAGATCGTCCGCACGGTCAATCGTGAGTTGAAGGAGTTCGACAAGCAGTTCCTGCAGATGGTTGTTCTGGATACGAACACGAACGATCTCTCCAAGAGCATCGAATGCGACATTCCGCACGTACAGACCAGTGAGAATATGACGGTCAGCGACTATCTGCGGCAGAACATCAAGTTCCAGGAATGGTTTCCGATGAATCCCCTCATCAACGCCAAAAATCTGACGCAAGGTGCAGGACAGATCCGTTCCGTTTCCCGTCTGGGCGCATTGGCCAGCGAGGGCGCGCATCGTTTCGACACGATCCGTCAGGCGATCGAAGCCGTAAACACCAACGTAGGCAACGCGCTGAACATGAATGTGCGCGTCATGATCGTCGGCTCTGTCTGCGGCGGAACAGGTTCCGGCATGGGCGTTCAGCTTCCGTTTCTTGTGCGTGATCTCATCGAGGAGCTTGCACACATGCCGCGCACGATCATCCGCGGTCTGTTTATAATGCCCGACATCGTGGAGGAAGTGCAGGATACGGACGAGAAAAAGAATTCCGTTTACGTCAACGGGTACGCTTTTCTGCGTGAACTGAATGGTTTTTTACGGGCACAAACCTTCAGCAGGGGAACGGAAAAGCTGGATATCGAACACTATCATCGTGACGAGGATGGCTTTGCAGATGACCCCACAAAAATGTCCCATCAGATCCCCTATGATTTTTTGTTCCTTGTTGAAAAATCCAATAATGCCGGGCAGAATATCGGCGGATTCGACGCGTATCTCTCAAAAGCGGCGCAGATTGTCAAAGCGCAGCTCTTTGCTTCCGATATGACGGCAAATATGTTCTCCTCCGAGGACAACCTGATCGTGAGCGCCGTCAACAAGAACGGGCTGAACCGTTACTGCGGCGCCGGTATCTCAAAAGCCGTATACCCCGAGGAAGAAAACCTGCGCTACTGCACGCTGCGGTTTACCGAATCCCTCCTGACGGGCTATTGGCTGCGTGTGGATCGCATGGTCAAAGCGAATATGGCGCAGCACAGACGGCAGATGGCTACCAATCCTTCCCTGATGCCCAAGGATCCGCAACAGGAATTCATCGCAGTCTTCGACAAGCTCTCAGACCCCACTCAGTCAGAAGTTACTGCCGAAATCGGTATGCTCAAACGGGAGCTCTCTTATGAGGCCGTCCTGACCGATTCCAAAGGACAGGAAAGAGTCGAGACCGTGAATCATGCAGATAATCTTTTGAACAGTATCTTAGCGACCATTGATGATCGGTATGACTGTGATGAAATGACAGCCAGTGCATCAGGCTGCAAAATGTCTGCAAATAAGCTCACTTCCAACAGCGCCGTCTCCTACGCAGAACTGCAGCTGCAAAAGATGCGCATGCATGAAAAGAAGGCCAGGGAACGGGTCGGAAGTCTTACGGCCGGCATTATCGATGAAATCATCGGGTCCGACGTCGAGATCTCGCAAAGCTATCTCGATGAAAAAAAATACCCCCATAACATTTGCGCTGCGATTCGCAGCAAGCATCCTCTTGTATCCCGATACATGCTGTATTATGTACGCAAAGGACTGGATACGGCACTGGACACCTGCGAAGCAGAGATTGCGGATCTGAATGAGCAGGCCACCATTTTTGAGAAGGATTACTACAAGCCGAAGGCCAAGAACGGCGAAAAAGATACCACAAAGGACGATCCGGCAGAAGCGCTTCAGCAAACGAAGCCCGGCTTGCTCAGTGTGTTCGGTGTACATTCCGGCGAGTACAAACGTCTTGTGCAGACCATCGTTCGTGATGCGAGCGCATTTGTCCAAAGAGTCGAAGATCTTTCCAAACTGTCGCTCAGACGCGAGGTGCTTCGCTCTGTCATCAAACGAATGGACGTCCTTATCGAAATCTATGAGAAATTTTTCACTGAACTGGAACAGATTCTGTTCCAGCGCAAAGCCGAGCGCGAAGTGCTCGAGGAGCAGCAGCCCCGCATTCAGAGCGCCGATCTTTATGTTTGTGCCGATACCGACTGTAAGAAGTGGTTGTATGATAGATTTGAGGAGAATCTTGCCGGCGTGGACGTTTCGATCAGCGACGACGTGAAGAAGGCGTTTTTTGACACCGTATTCAAGGAGTATGAGAACCTTTTCCGTTCGATTGTGACCAAAACAGCACTCACCAGAAAACCGATCTCCATGACGGAACTCTTTGAGACGGCCATCCTGAAGCCCATGACGGACAAGTATAAGGATAAAGAGATGCAACATATCCGTATGGATATTATCTCTGCGATCAAACTCGAATACAACGTTCACGCACAAAAAGACAAACTGCATGTGGATGGCAATCATGTGAGCGCTGCGGATTTCGACTTTGATCAGTATTTTGCGGCGATCTCGCTTCAGCTCAAGAAACTGTCTGCACCGTATCTTTCCTACAGCACATTCTCCGAAACGATCAACCGTCTGTTGACGCCCAATGCAGATGTCAGCGACATAGCAGACGAAACTGTACCGGCGGAAAAGCCGATCAATGGAAGGGTGCTGTGCTATTGGGGGATAAACAATGCCGCTGCAGCGCATCATCAGCATAAGAATGACACGGAAAAAGTGGATCGCAACATGCTCATGGCAATGTTCGGCAAACCCAGTGGCGAGACTTACTTCGTTGTGAACGATGATTCCTTCGATCCCAAAGAGCTGGTATGCTATTCTTCGGTTTATGATTTCACGATCGAAAATCTTGACAAGTATAACAGCAACTCCAGAGCCTATAAAGAGTATACATCCCGCATCCTTCGCGTGATCAAGAGCGATTTCAACGTCGGCACCGGCGCTTCTGCGTATCTGGACACTGTTCACCCGCATCTGGATCGCCACTGGCACGCACACGCCTATCTGCCCATGCTGCGTATCGACGATGAAATGGCTGAACGCAGCCGTATTGCAAGGGCATTTTTATTGGGCATCGCTTGCAGCCGCACATGGTATATGACGATAGACGAAACCCCGTGTTGGGCATTCACGCAGACGCGCAAACGCCTTCCGGTGGCGCTGACTATCAACGGGGATAAGGCAAGACGCTCCTCGTACTATACGCTGTTCAGCGCATTGGACGAAAATACCGTAGCTGTCAATGATATCCTCCGCAGCGTAACCAAAATGGAGGATTTGGCTTATAATGACGTTCGTCTCAGCGGCGTGCAGGTGAGTGACCTGCTGAAGCAGCCCGTTATTCTCGGATTGATCGGCGACGACTACACCGCTGACGAGAAAAAGGATCTTGAAGCGCTGTATAGGAAAACGCTCCCGACTGCCGGCGATACCAGAAAGCAGCCGCTGAACATTCTCGAGGTTCTCTATTCCGTATACCGTGACAGTTACGATCTGGATCTGGTCACACGCTTGGTGGATGCTTTGATCGATTACCTGAGATACTACTGTCTTAAAATGGTAAACAAGCAAGAAGGCAGGGCCGAGAGATGCTTCAAAGAAATAGCCAAAGTGATTGGCGCGAATTTCCATGCCGACAACGCAGACATGCAGTTCATCATGCTGTGTGATGCTTTTCTAAATGCATAATTAAACGCTCTGACTCAACTCCGCCGGCAGAATATGCCGGCGGAGGATGAAAAGGATTTTGCTTATGAAGATTTTTCTTGTGGACGTGCAAAACTCAATAGACATGGCGCATTATGAGACCTTTTTCTTTAGATACATTAAAGAAGACAGCATCTCGATCTGCGACAAAGAGATTGACTCGCTTGAGGAAATCGACAAGGTGCGTACATGGCTCAATGAGGAAATCAACCGCAACCCCTTCTCCGTCTCAAAGAGCCTTGTGGTTTTCTTCATTCCTCGCAATCTGTCGGCGCAAAGAACACCGCAGGACTTTGAGTGCTATGCGAAAATGTATATCCATCATCTCGTAGCGCGTCACCTCGATCAGAGGTTCGAGTACGTCTGTTTCTTTGTGGATCAGACGCGGCAGCAAAAAAGCGACGACAATGCCTATCAGGAGATCGAGAAAGTCAACAAGAACTTCTCTTCAAACGACATGCTGCTGCGCAACTCTTTCCTGCCCTCCTTCTTGCCGGAATCTGAGGATCCGAAACAACTGATCAAGGCTATGATCGATGCGCTCCCTGACGAGGTTGCCGCCGATTTCTATCGCAGTGTTCTGGATCAGATCCGCCGCACAGAGCTGCACGTCACTAATCAGGCGATCGATAATGAGGCATGGTACACAAGTGTTTTCCTTCAGTCATGCAATGAAACGATCAGTCATATCCGTCAGTTTCGTGTGTCTTTTTTTTCGGGTGATATTTCCCAAAAGATAGACGTCGTACTGAAACTGGTCAGCTACATCTGTTCATTTGTCGATCATTTCGACGCCGAGCAGGAGGCTGATCCGCAGATCTCTGCCTTTTTGAACAGAAGGGCTTTTGAAGAGTATAAAGCGGACATGGCCGTCATATGCAGACAGATTGCGGCGTACAAGCGCCGTCTTTTGCGTTGGAAGCCCGAACCGTATTATAAGGATGACGAAACAATCCAAGCTTTTTCTTTTGAGGGCGTCGATCACAGCGCGGAATTTGAAGAAAAAGTGAAACGCGTATCATCTGACGATCTGCGCGCAGCCCTGAATCCTTCCATGAAAGATCTGAAGGATTATGACGTTTCCGACCGTGTTTTCGCTTCTCTTGATCACCTGCTTCAGGACGTCGGAAAACTCCTGAAGGCGTTCTGTAAGGAACGTATAGCTGATGTGCGGTCATTCTGGCACAGCTGCGATCCGACCGTTACGGAACCCGCTGAAAACAGTGCGCTTACCGAGGAAGAGCAGGATGCGGAACGACAGCTTGCCGATAAGCTGAACCGGTATCTGATCAATGATCTGCCCGGTTATCCGGCCGAGCTGCAGCTGCGGCAGGAATTGGAGATCCGTGGAAGAATGATCCGTAAAATCGGTGTCAACCTGAAAGCCATGAAGATCATCGCTTTTATTCTTACGCTGCTCTTTGCAGTCACGGCAATCGGCGGTTATTACTACAATGTTCAGTTCAGTGTATTTGAAAAGGAAGAAACATGGTTTGTATTCGGCATCTATCTGCTGGTCTTTGCCGTTTTGTTTCTTTCATCATTTGTCGCGGTGCGGATCTATTATAAGCGGCAGGTAAGAAAACAGTTGAAAGAGTGTATGGCGCTTATTCGTACCTTTCTGAACAATTACGTCAGCAGAGCCAGGGAATTTGAGCAAAATCTGAACGCTGCAATCCGTTTCTTCTGCGGTTCAGATCTGCACAACAAGCAAACGATTGCCCGCATGGATCGTTCGGATTATGAAAAACGGGTACTCTGGCACCGTTTGAAGATCAAAAAGATATTGGAAAATCTGGAATTCTTTGATGCATTTGTAGAAGGCGTCGAGGCGGAAGATGACAGCGTAATTCCGCCGTTGCGTCTAGGAGACGACGCGATCCACAACGAGTTTTATCTGATGCCAAGCTTCACCTGATCCCTTGATCGGTTGTTTCTATTTCCAATGCGCAGAAGAGGAGTTGTTTTATGTATCTTGTTACGTCGGTGGTATTATTGCTGATCATCATCGGTTTAATGCTGCTCTCCCATAAGCTCAAATTGGCATATGAACACAGGATCCTGCACATCCGTTCGGTACTCATCTCCATTGTGTTCGGTGTGCTTGCTGTCTCTCTGTTTGTGGGCGTTTTGAATCTGATCGACGCGTTCCTGTCATTTCCGGCCGTTCGTGCGGGACTGTTCCGCATTATGCCGAGCGTCAATATCGCGTCGTCCTTTTTCTGGATCATTGCCCTGCTTTCCTGCATTGTGATATGTGCAGCATATTGCATCGTTCAGCTTCTGGTTGTGAACGTTTGGTTAAAAACTCTCTCTAAAAAGGCATATCTGCGTAAAAAGAACCCGATCACAAAGCTGTTTAACTGGATCGGCTCGCTAAGCTATGAGATCGTTGACGGAACGACAATCAAACCGGTTTGGGCAAACGTGGGGCACTGGATACGCGTAATGCGAAACCTGTTCTCCGGTGTATTGATTCTGGAAGCTGTTGCTTTGCCGGTGTATCTGCAGCTGAAGTTTCAGCTTGTGGATGATCTGTTATTGACGAGAATAGTGAAAAGCGTATACATGATCCCGGTGATTACATGGTTTGTTCTGGATCAGGTCTCGATATATTTACAGGCATCCGCCAAACCGGAGGGACCCAAACTGATGACAGAGGATACCGGTCTGACGCACATCGGTGATTACAAAAAGCTGATCGATCTATACAAAAAGATTTTCGGCGACGGCGCTTTGATCTCCTGCTATGTTAACAAAAATGCACCTGAGAAGAGCCTGTTTTCCGGTCCGGACGAAGACCAATTGAAACGCGCAGAGAATCCGGAACTGCTTAGTGCGGTCTGCCGCAGCGTCAACAACCTGATTCAACCGCTTTCGCCGCATTTCATCGACGCACTGGTAGACCTGATCAACGGCAAAAGCGTAGCGGTATTTGATTCTTATTCCGGGGAGTTCCTGCTGTTTTATTTTGCATATCTGCAAAAAGATCTCTACCTGCGTCGTACTGCACTGATCATCTGCGATGATGAAGCACAGGTCGATGAAATGATAGCGCAGGTCAAGGAAATATTCAGTCGTCTGAATAAGATCCATCCTGTCTGGAAAATTCAGAACATTGACTCCATGCAGTACGACGAAGAACCCGCAGATATTCTTATCTGTACGGAGGAACAGTTGCTGCATTCGCCGCTGGACAACCAGTATCCCGATTTCAGCGGGCGGCTGCATAACGTTTTGGTCCTGCACGCGTATGATATCATGTGCCGTGCCAATTCTTTTGCATTCCGTTTCTTCAATTCATTGAAATCAAAGCATGTCCAGTTTGCTTTTCTTGTTCCTGAAAACAACAGGGACATGGACAGCGGGCTGGAAGCCAGATTGGGCAATGAAACCATTTCTTTGTATGACAGTTTTCGTGAAGAAGCAGGCGCCAGCATTCTCTGCTGGAGAGGTGAATCGTTTTTCAAAACACAGCAGGCTATCTCCATGGATCTGTTTCATGATTTCGGCATGGCGTATACGATCGCATTGATTGCCGTCAAACACGGCGTATCCACAATCTCGATCCACGCACCGATGAGCATTCCGCTGAACTCCTACAGAGAAACGGTGAATTCCTATCTCTCCCGGCTTTCAAACCAGTATTTCCAGAGCGAGAATGTGAGTCTGGATTCTGTTGTACGGCACAATCCTGTTGTGCTGTTTCAGATACGCGATATCTCGTTTGATATTTTTTATGACGAATACAACAATCTGCTGAATGTTGCCAAGCAGGCGCTGTCTTCCTGCGCGGAACAGACGTCCGTGGTTCACATTATCTCGCGGCCGTACATGTTGCGTGATTATTTTGCGGCGCATCTGCAGTCATTCGTGCGCAACGATTGGGGTATGCAGATGATTGTTCCGGCATATCATTATGATTTGCGTGCCCTCTCTGTTTCCTTGCTTCTGATTCTGAGAGAACGTGGCATGACGATAGAAGAGATTCTTTCCTACATGCATTCATTCGGCGTAGAGGAAGATAATATAGAGCGCATTCTTGCTATGGCGCTGCAATCCGTTTACGGTGATCAATTCTGTCCGCAGATCTATACCTGCTTTTCCTTCGGCGAGCAGGAAACGGTTCAGTTCACCGACAACCGCTATGTGCGTACACGTGTCGTGCGTCTGTCCAACGAATCGGTCTACAGAAAAGTTTGCGCCATGACCGAAAACAATGTGACGGTCACCGGTGCGCTTTCCATGACTCTCCCCATTCCCCGTTCCTCTGTCTACAACCGGTTTCTTTGCGATCAGCGCTTTTCGTTCAAAGGTGCACGGTATGAGATCGTCTCAATCAACAATGGCTGTCTGACTGTACGTGAAGAGGAATCCGTTGAGCGTGAAACAGAATATACGACGATTTATGATCTTCCCGAGTTCATTTTGGAAGACGAACCGAAACGTGTATGGAAGGATAATTCGCACTACAGCCGTGCGCTTTTCCGCGCTAAGGTCACACGATCCATCAACGGTTACTTCTCCCACATCAAAGGCATGGACTTTGCCGGTGATAACACCAGACGCTACAGTTTGAATCCGATCGTTGAAATGCGTGATGCGGAATGCCTGCGTCTGCAGTTCCGACTTCCGTCTCAGGAGAAGCTGACGAGCTCGATCGCCGCTATGTTTGTGATCCTGTTCCGCGGGATTCTTGTGTCTGCTTTGCCGAATAACTACAAAGATATCCTCGTTGTCTCGCAGATCGACCGCGACAAATTTGATGATGAGTTGTTTGATCAGAAGCCGGAAAACGCGCTGCGCAGAGATCCTTTGCCTTCTGACTGGATCGAGACGGGATTCTATGACCTGCCGCTTTCCCGCTGGCTGAAGCTGCTGTTCCCGAAGATCGAAAAAACCAACATGCAGGCAAACGATACAAACTGCATCAATCTCTATCTGATCGATTTCAGCGACACAGGCAGTCACATTCTCCCTGCTGTTGCAGAGGAAACGACACGCATTCTGAATACACTTTACGGATATGTACACTGGGTCACAAAAAATCCTGACCTCAAGCATAACTATTTGAAATTCGGCTACAATCAGATCCCGGAGATCTTCCGCCTGGCCGAAGTGGCGTCTTTCCTCGAGCGCGTTGCAGACTATTCACCCGTAGTTTCCGGTGAGCTGCACGACGAACTGGTTCAGTCTGATCTCTCCGGACAACAGTGCTGCAGCTTTTGCGGTCGCCCGCTTACCGTTTCCAATTGGAAGTTTGAAGACGGGCGCAATATGTGTGAAGAATGTCACAAACACCGCACAGAGCAGCGCAAAGAAATTGAGGACTTGCTGCACCGTGCATATGAAACGATCGAGAACAAATATCAAATCAAATTACCGACCGGTATCAAGATTCGTTTTAAGTCCGCAAGCTCTATTGCAGCTGCAGGCGGAACGGTCAGCGGTGGGCGCATACTCGGTTTCTACAACGCAAACAAACGCGAGATCTGGATCGAACGAGGAGGTCCCGAGGCGTGTGTCATGTCTACACTGATGCACGAACTGACCCATGCATGGCAGTTCGACAATCTGCCCGACATTGACAAGATGCAGTTGTACATTATCGAGGGACACGCAGTGTATGTCGAGATCGAATGCAGCCGTCTGCTCGGCCAGACTGTTTACGCAGATTTCTGGGAAAAGTGTGTATTGCTCGAAACGAATGAGTATTCCAAAGGCCTTCGATACTGGACGGAGCGTCTGATGACGGAATCCGATAAGAATATCTTCCACCACATTCAGAACATATAAGGAGTGCTTCTGTTATGCGTAAAAGGATCATTGCTTTTCTTCTGGCTGTGTCGTTCCTGTTCTGCGCGATGAGCGGCTGCAAAAGAATCGGAACAACACCGTCCGATCAGGTCGATTCTATGCTTCGCGATCTGGAAGAGGCTTTCCTTGAGTATCGAAAGAATCATGACATACCCATGAGCGTTCTTGACACACTGGATCTCATGCTGCAGAAATATGTCAGCGGGCTGTCGACGCCGGATCCTGACGATATTCCGAGTACGCAGATTGACCCGAACGATCAGGACGGCAAGTCGCTGATTGCTGAGGCCACAACCACGCTGACGTCTGAGAAAGAACTCGAGGATTTGATCTATCAGGCATTGCGGGACGTGAAGACCGGTGTGCGTTTCAACGTTTCGGCCGGCTGGCTGGACGACGATCTGCTGTATGATATTGTATTCAATCGCATCAAAGGCGTATACATGATCGATGCTTTCGGTTTGCATGCCTATTATTATCAATACACGCAAATCGGAACGATAGTCTACTATTCTTTGGATTTTGAGTATTTTGACAACCATACTCCGGAAGAAATCCGAGAGATGCGTCAGAAGGTTGAAGAGAAGGCAAAAGAGGTCGTGCAGGATCTGCAGTTGGCCGGTAAGACGGATTATGAAAAGATTCGTGCGATCAACGATTTTCTTTGCGATACTGTTTATTATCCGGATAAACCGTACATCCTGATGGATCACAACCCCTACGGCACGCTGATCGACGGCCGCGCAGTTTGTGAGGGCTATGCACGAACATGCAAAATACTCTGCGATCTGGCGGGCATGGAATGCCACTATGTCGAAGGATACTGCGGAAACGATCCGCAGACCGGCGGACACGCATGGAATCTGGTGAAAGTCGACGGCAAATGGTATCAGCTCGACACGACGTGGAATGATGGCGACAGTTCTGACCAGTTCTTCCTGGTTACAGACGATTTTATGTCCCTGTCGAGAACATGGGATAGAGGGAAGTACCCGCCCTCTGCAAAACAAGCATATACCGTTAAATGACATCAAAGGAAGGGATTCGGCCATGACTGACTACCACAACCAACTGGATCCGGAATTGCAAGGCGACTCTGCAAACGAAACGATCCCGGAGTCCCAGGAAGAGACAGGCGATACCACGCCGACGGAGCCGGAAGATCCGGCAGAAAAATACAAGGATCATTTCGCGCTTGCCGGAAAAGGATGCGGCGCGTGCGGCCAGATGCTCAAAAACGTTTGCGTGATCGGCTTTCTGGTCAACGACCGCTCCAGCGCATGGAAGGAGGACGATCTGGAAAAAATCAAGATTGTTCTGCAGAATGCTACTTCGATTATGAAAAAGCAGAGCGGGTTGTCCGACAATCGCCTGAAGATCTCCTATGCTTACGATTGTGTGCCGATTCAGTTCCGCTTTGACAGAGACGAGAACAGCGCCCGCGTGATTACCGACGTCCTCGGTCAATACGGATACTTGTCTGTTTCGTCCTATCAGGATCATTACAAGAAAAAATTCAACAAGCAGGAAGTTCCGATCGTATTCTTTGTCAACAGAGATTTCCGGTCTTTTGCCCACAAGACTGAAGCACGGGACGACAATAGCGGCGGCGAGTATTCGTTCGTATCGTACAACCAGAACATTGACGACTGTGTGCGCACGCTTATCCATGAAGTAATGCACCAGTTCGGTGCGATCGACTACTACATTCCGGATCGTGTGAAAGACGCGGCTGAAAAGCTTTTGCCCGGCAGCATTATGAATTCCGGGATGGTTTTCGACGATCTGACGCGGTATATCATCGGCTGGGACGAAGAATTGAGTAAAGCAGCCGTGCAGTTTTTGGAGGAAACCAATGACATCACGGAAGAAGAGATTCGCAAGGCCAGAGAAAAAGATAAAGATAATGATTGGTGAACGATCTGCTTTGCACAGCCCCATCTGTGCGTATTAGTGGAAACGCTGTTCATATACCCGTGGGTTAGTGAGATAGATTAACCTGCCTCTGCTGTGCTCATAGCAGGAAGAATTTAGCGGCATAAAAGAGGCTCTGCTATCCCCAAAAAACCGCGAAAACCGCTTTGTTGCGCAATATGCAGACATATCATTTTTGATGTGTCTGCGTTTTTTGTTGGCGCCGAACAGGCAAGAAAAAACCACTCGTTAAACGAGTGGGAAATAAAAGAATCTTATAGAGAAGAAAAAGAAGAACCTCCTATGATAGAATACAGTGGGTTTGCCAACCACAGTAAAGAGAACATAGGAGGTATGT
>JAFSYM010000019.1 GCA_017450005.1 Clostridia bacterium | reverse complement strand
TCTTCATGTTGAACGTGTTGCCCTCGACGTACGTGTTTGCGTTTTCATCCGCCCAGCCGACGAATGAATGTCCCGTATACGTCCAGCCGTTCGGCAGTCCGCCGATCGTCGCGTCCGCATCATACGCGATCGCGCTGCTCTCTATGCCTTGCGAATTCTCGTCCGCTTCGCCCGGCAAATACGTGATCTTGTACGTCTTCGCCGTCCACTCTGCATACAGTGTGGCCGTGGCCGCGTCGACGTCCCAGTTGTTCGCGCTGTGGCCGGATGCATCGTAGTACTGCTTGCCTGTACCGGTCTTGCCGCTCCAGTAGCCGCCGAATGTATAGCCGGTCGTTTGCGGCAGTACCGTCAGATTCGGCATCGCGGCTGCGTATGTCGCTGTCACGCTCGTGTCGCCCGGTTCATCCGCAGGTTCACTGTCCGCGGCTGTCCCGTTCGCGTACCAATCGCTGTCCAGCGTCACGGTCGTCGTGTTTGCAGTCCACTTGGCGTAGAATGTATAACTCGTTTTGTTTGCGGCCGGGGTCAGCGTCACATTGGTATTGTAATATGTGCTGCCGGTCGCGCTGTCGACCAGCCAGCCCGTGAACGTGTAGCCCGTCACGTTGCTCATCGCCGTCAGCGGGAACGTCACATCCGAACGCGTGGTGATTGCGTTTGCGTTGGTATACTGCGTCTGTGCAGCCGGCGCTGCCGGCGCTGTGCCGTGGCCGTTCGCGTTGTATGTCGCCGTAATGTTGCGGCTGTACACGCCGTAGTACGTGCTGCCCGCATTAAAGGTCGCGGTGTTGGCAGCGGCGGCGGACGTGTCGTTTCTCCAGCCTGCGGCCGTCCAGTTCGCGTCGCCCGTGTAGCCGCCCTGTGCCGGCGCCGTCACAGCCGGCGTCGTGTTCGTGTCGCCGTTGTAGACGAACGCCGAAACCTCCTGCGATCTCTGCGCGGTGCCGTCCATATCAACGAACGTCGCTTTGAATTCTTTGCGCCACACAGCGTAGAGCGTAATTGTCCGGCCGTGCTCCTCGACGGTATCCAGCCAGCCGTTAATCGTCGCAACCGGAATGGCGGAACCGGATCCCCACATCGGCTCCATCACGCTCTGTGCCGCTGACGCGCTCGCAGCAGTTGTCCAGCCCTGCAGCACCCAGCCGCTGCCGTTTGTGAGCGCCGGGAGCGCAGAAGATGCGCTGCCGTAGGAGATGCCGATATCGTTTGCGTTTGCGGCAGGCGTAACGCCGTTATAGTTGAACGTGAGCGTCCCCGTGTTGACCGCAAAGTTCGCCGTTGCCGTGACCGCACGGTCGGGCATGTTGAACTTGACCTCTTCGCTGTTTGCGGTCGTGCCGTTTGTATAATCGCCGCTTGCAAGCGCCTTGCCGCTTGCAAACGTCCAGTTTACGAAATGGTAACCGGGATTCTTTGCCGCCTTGATCCAGGACGCCGTCTGGTAGCCGACGTCGGAACCGGATGTGACGGAACCGCTGACCGAACCCATAGCCGTCTGGCCGTCCGCGACCGCGTAGGTGAGCGGATGGCTGTTCTTCGACCATCTGCCGGTGAAAACATAGCTTGTCGTCGACAGGTCGGGCGTGAGCGTCGCGGTGCCGTTCTTTTCATAATTGACGCCGCCGCTCTCCCAGCCGAGGAACGTCCAGCCTTCGACATCAGCCATCGAGCCGAGCGTAAACGTCACGTTCGACCGCGCGCCGATGTCAGAAGCGTTCGCGTACTGCGTCTGCGAGGCGGGCGCTGCCGGAAGCGTGCCGTGGCCGCCGTCCTGATACGACGCGCTGATTGTGCGGCTGTACTTGCCGTAATAGGTCGTGCCTGCCGCGAAGCTCGACGTCGTGCCTGCTGTCGCGCCGGTGCCGGTCGTCCAGCCTGCCGCCTCCCAGTTTGTGTACGTGCCCTGCGTCGGCGCGGTTACCGCGGGCGTCGTCTCGGCACTGCCGTTGTAGACGTAGCCCGTCACAGTCTGCGTGCGCTGCGCCGTACCGTTCATGTCGACAAACGTCGCGTCAAAGCCCTTGCGCCAGACGGCGTACAGTGTGACTGTATTGCCGTCCTCTTCTTCGGCGTCGAGCCATGTGTTGATTGCGTCCGTCGTCGGGATCGTAATCGTCGTCGCGTTTGCGAATGTCGCGCTCGTTGTATCTGCCGACGTCGCCCAGCCGAGGAACTCCCAGCCGGTCGGGATACCCGAGGGCTTGCCGGCGGTCGCCGTGCTGCCGTAGGTGATGGTTGTCGAGTCCGGCATTGTCGCGTTGACGCCGTTCTTGTTATAAGTAATCGTACCGGTATTGACCGCAAAGTTCGCCGTGGCGTTCACTTCGTGGTCGGGCATGTTGAACTGCGCTTTCTTGCTGCTTGCGCTCGTGCTGTTTGTGTACGCGTCGGGCGCTTTATTTGCCGCATACGTCCAGTTCACAAAGTGGTGGCCGGTTTCGGGTGACGCCTGGATGTACGACGCGGTGTTGTAGTTCACCTGCGTGCCGCTTGTCACGGAGCCGCTGACCGTGCCCTTGTTTGTGTCGGCGCTTGCATAGGTGAGCGCATAATGGTTTATCGACCAGCGGCCCGTGAACGTTACGGTCGTCGAAGTCGGCGTCAGCGTTGCGCTCGTCTTGTCGTATTCTGTCGAGCCGACGTTCCAGCCCTCGAACGTATAGCCTGTCACGTTGCTCATGGCCTCAAGCGTGAACGTCACGCTCGAATGCACACTGATGTCAGAGGCGTTTGCGTACTGCGTCTGCGCGGTCGGAGCGGTCGACGGCACGGTACCGTGGCCGCCGTCTGCATACGTTGCGCTGATCTGGCGGCTGTACACGCCGTAATATGTGCTGCCGGCATAGAAGGTCGTGGTGTTGGATGCGCCGGCGGTCGAATCATTGCGCCAGCCTGCGGTGTTCCAACCCGAATAGCTGCCCTGTGTCGGGGCTGTCACCTGGGGTGTGGTCGAATCGCTGCCGTTGTACACATAGCCCGTAATATCCGAGCGGATGCGTTTGTTCGATCCGTTCATATCCTCAAACGTCGCGGTGAATGCCTTGCGCCAGACAGCGTACAGCTCGATCGTCGAGCCGTGCTCCGCGTCCGTGTCGATCCACGGATTGAGCGTCGCGGCCGGAATCGCCGTACCGCCGCCCCACATAGCTGCCGTCAGGTTCTGCGCGGCAGCGCCGTCCGCGGCAGTCGCCCAGCCGAGGAACTCCCAGCCGCTCTTTGCGAGTGTCGGGAGGTTGCCGGAATTGCTGCCGTAGGTGATGGCCATATTGCTCGCGTTGGATGCGGGCGTGACGCCGTTGTTGTTGAAGTGGAGCGTACCGGTGTTTTCCGTCCACGTTGCGGTCAGCGTCACCGAACCGTACTTATTGCCCGCGGCAAACGTCGCGTTTTTGTTGTAGTCGGACGTGCCCCAGTTGTAGTCCTTGCCGTCGTTCGAGTCGGTGCGGCTGGCGCGCCACTTGCTGAACTGATAGCCGGTCTTACCGGTTGCCGCACCGGGCAGCGTGACGGCATCGGTGATGGTATAATTCGTCGTGTAGGACGTACCGGCCGTGCCGGGGATTGTCGCGCCGGTCGCGCTGTAGGTGATCTTGTAGTCCTGCTTTGTCCACTGCGCGTACAGCGTCGCGTCGGCGTTGGCTGTATAGTTGCCGCCGGATGTGTAGTCCGCGCCGCTGCCGTCGGCCTTGGTGTTCCACTTGACGAAGTCGTAGCCCGTGCGGGTCGGCTTGGTCGAGGAGAGCGTGAGCGTCTTGTTATAGTATTTGGTTTGTTCACCCGGCGCGCCGGAGCCGCTGTTGGCGTCGTAGGTCACGGAATAGACTTCCTCGAAGCGGAACGGGATGTCGCCCAGACCTGAGTTTGAACCGCTTTGCACGTTATACACGCCGTCGTGACAGCACTTGACGCCGAACAGATACTCGACGTCCTGCGTGAGTGTGGTTTTCAGCAGGAAGTTGCGCTCGTTGCTGTCGTTGCCTTCCGCGAAAGCCGAATTACTCGCGCGCCCGTCGTCGTTGTACGATTTCAGCGCGGCGCTGTTGCGGTATGTGCTGGCCACGTACAGAATCACGAACGGGTCGGCGTTCCCGGTCGAAGTGCTGGTGGAATAAATGATATAATCGCGCGTCTCGGTCGGCGTGAACGTGAAGTAATTGATCTTGCCGCCGACGTCGATGTTTGTCGTGTGGTCGCCGTTCAGCGTCAGTTCCGTCGCCGTCCCGCTGTTCGGCGTCCAAAGCGCCCAATACGTCGTGTCGCTGTCCGGAACGGTACGGCTGTCAGACGTCAAAAATTCTTTCGGCGCATGGTGGTGTCCCTGCAGCGACCACGCTTTCAGCGTGTGGCCGGACCGGGAGAAGCCGGTCTGATCCATGTGCAGCGTGTGGCCGGCAGGCAGTGTTTTGGTGAATTCCGTGCCGCCGCCCGTGGGTTTGAAGGTGACGTCAACCGCCTTGCACACCTTCATCGGATAGGTGCCGGAAGAACCATTTGCATAAGCTCTGAGGATATAAGTGTTTCCGGCTGTCAATTCCTGTTTGATCCATGACTGCCATGACCCGTAATTGTCCTGAGATCCTGCAAGAAGTTCACGTATTTTGGCGTCCCCGATGTCGTCATTATATGCTTTTTGTGTTCCGAGAGTGTCCATCGCACTAAGCGGTTCATATAGCCAAAGCTTCGGATCCGGGGTGTTGTCGGAATCGTAGGTAAAGAAGATATAGTTTCCGGTCGTTGCTGGCGTAAACTGATACCACCGCTCAGAGCCGTTGATATGGTTCACCGTTTCTTCCGTGTTCAACGACAGATTGACGCATGGATTCACACGCACGGTAGTACCCGTGGGCGATACATCATTATAGCCTTGTTTTTTGAGTGTTGGTGTAAGGGTAACGTCGTACGGCACGCCGCCGTTATAACCGATCGTGGCAACGCCGTTGTTGTTGATTGAGAATGCGGAGTGGTTGTCGGACCATTCCACACTGGAAAAGCCCCAGTTAACGTCGTACTGATCCTTGACGGAGGACAACGAATAGGTCTCGGTTTCTGTCTCGCCGAGCATGTAGACCGTCGAAGCACCGCTGATGCTGACGGACGGCGTCGGGTATTTGTCGTTGGCAACAGTCAGCGTTTTGGTACCGGAATTGGTCCCCCACTCGTATGAATAACACTGTGCATAGCCTGTCTGCTCCCAATTGTTGCCATTCTTAACATAAAGGTATATATGGGCGTCCATTTTTCTGTGTGTGATACCACCACCAAAACTATACGCGTATGTTATTTTTGTCGGAAACGCATCTGTCGTAGTTTCAAACCATGTCTGGTCTCCGGTAAACTCCATAGATTGATTATGTGTGCCGATCGACGTTTCACTATCACGTCCGTTATTGTTTTTACCATATACTGTCATCAAGTGCGTAGAATTCCAGCCGCCGGTATCGTTGTCGCTGTGAACAACAACCTTCCATGTGTATTTGCCCGCATCCTGCGAGGTAATGGCCTTCGCTTTCGGCGCCCATGTGAACACAAATGCCGTCACAATCCCCCCGATCAGCAGCAGGGAAACCAGCAGCGTCGTCACTCTTTTCATTTTTTTGTTCATAGTCGATTCTCCTTTCGCGCCGTCCGGCAATCCTGTCCGGCGTCCGTCGAGCGGTGTGTATGGAATGGTCGATGAAGTGTTCTGTGCAGGGACGCTTTGCGCGTTCGTACTATATGTTTTGATGTATGTAAATGATCCGCCGCAGGGGCAGCAGCCTGCCGCCCGTGTGTGCGGTTGAATGCCGAATAATTGTTGCACGCCGGGGCGGGACTCCCGTCCCGTTTGTACCGGAATTGTTCCGTCCGGTTCGGGGATGCGGATTGCTTCGCTTCGCTCGCAAAGACACCGGTTGTTTTTTCGCTTGCCGGCTGAAAGAATTTGCAAACGTTTTTTATTTTTCAGAAGATTCATCTCTGTCGGAAGTCTCAGCCGTCCCTGCGATCGGAACGCATCTATGCGTGCCCTACAGGATGCCGCCGATCCGTTTTCCGCCGGAACATTGCGCGTCCGTCCAGCGGCGCGATGTGCAAAGCATTTCGTTGTAAACCGCAAGCAAAATCCTATATCTTGTGGCCTCTTTTTTCTGAAATCATATATATCGATTTCTTCTTATTCAGATATAGACAATACCACTCATACTCATAATTATCATAACAGAAACGGGCGTCAAAGTCAATTATTTTTGCGAACATGGGATATAAATTCACAGAATTGTAACGGTTTGTAACTTTTCGGGAAAGGCCGCTCACGGTTTTCCGCGCAGCAGATACCGCCATAATCGAAAAAAAGGGCGCGTTGCAAAATGAAAGCAGCGCACCCTTGCTGTTTAGGAACGGAGGATCAAAATGTCAGATCAAAATAACCTACTATTTCTTGCCAAGCCAAAAAAGAAAGGGCTGTTTTTTAAATGTGGCATTCTTTCTGCGTTGCGAACTTGACCAACGCCGGAATACCACTCTCTTTGGCAGCTTCAAACCATTTCATCCATCCGTCGTATGCTTGCTGGTAATCAGTCAATTCGTACAATCGACACATTTCTTCTTTCATCGCATAGCAAATCGCGAGATCGTGATGATCTTGTAGTATGGATTGCAGATGCTCCGATCTGTCGTCGGACAACTTATCACTGTTGGTCAACAATGTCCAGCGCAATTTCTTCAGCATGCTGTATTCCCGCTTTTCGGCGTTGGCTGTTGCTTTGATCGTTTGTTTTGTTTCCTTGTCGGTATCGTCCTTGATGTCGGCAAGGATTTCTTTTGACTTCGCCTTATGCCTACGTGCTTCATCCAGACGCACAACGCCGAGTACGTCCCGCCCGAACTGCGACTGCATATGGAACCGATCATAGACAATCTGTGCATGCGGCAGATGCTGTGTCACAAGTTTGTTGTAGGATGCATTCATGTCCATCGCTACCGCGATGACTTCTGACAAGGCGTCGGACGGCATATCTTCAAAGAACTTTTCAAAGTCCTTGATCGCTCTGCCTTTGCCGACCCACAGCACGTCGCCCGTTTCCAGATCCATAACACAGGTTGCTTAGCTGTGACCTTTGTGAAGCGCAAACTCATCCACGGCAAGGATTCTCGGCTTGTAGCCTGCCTTTTTCAATTCGTCCTCTCGCTCCCAAATGGCAGCGTCCATGATCTCCCGCTGTACCTTACGGATGGTGTCCCAGTGGATGCCGGTCAATTCCTGTATGGCTTTGATGGATACTTTCTGTTGCAGAAAGCTCTTGATCCAGTTAGCTGCACGATAGGTGATCCGTGTACCGGGATATTTGAACGGTATTTCTTCCGTGAATGATTCTCCACATACTATACAAAGGTATCTGTTTCCCGTACAGAACACTGTTAAAGGAACATCTATGTAGAGCGGCATGTCCTTCAGATGAATCCCAAAGCTATCTATCCAAAACAATCCAAGTCCCAAGTCCCGCCTTTGTTTGATCCTTGTCGTGCAAGAATGCCTTTCTTCTTAAGCGAACTGATGCAGCGATCAATCGTTCTCATCGTGACTCCAATAGAATCGGCCAACGCTTTTCTCGTCATTTGGTCATTCTCTGACAGTAACGCGATGATTTTGTTCTCTGTTTTCGTTAATTTTATGCCGACATTTATACCGACATTTATGCCGACATTGTCGGTGTCAGTATCACAAAAAACTAATCACGTCCAGCTGCCGTGATTGGAACGCTATACGAAAAGCGGTAATCATTTTAAACTAATCTCAAAAAATCGATATTGATCCTTTTCATGTATCTTTTAGAATTCCCTATCCAAGTTGCAGTTTATTTCTGATTGTGCATGCAGATCGATAGAACAGCTTGTCCTTGATAATCTTTTTGATTGGAGTTGGTATCTTCTTACAATCATCAATCGCTTCGCAAAGAACGTCCTTAACTCTTATTCTTGCATTACAGACATCTCTAATCGCTTCCGTCGAAGTCACTTTACTTTTTGAACTACGAATCAAAGCCTCCATAAATCTTTGAAAAGAATCAATATATCCTTCCCGAATGCCCTTGTTGACATCAATAGCCACATAGTTCTGAAAATTCAATACATTTCTTTTCCCCGGATTGTTTTGGAGGACAAGAATCTCTGTTTCGCCAGAGTATCTCCATCCAATTCGATCCTGTAACTGTTCTTAAAAATCTACAAATGCTTTTGTACTAAAATATATAATCTTTCGTAGGAAAGGCCCATCATGGGGTCGGTAAATACAGTCAATATGATTTGATTCTTCATGTCTGCCATCGAAACATCCTCCTGTCCATAAACTTTCCGCCGACAGCCCAGGAGGAAATATCATCAAACTTAATGTAACAATCCTCCGGTGCAATGCCCAGCACCGCCCGATAGTTTTTTGTCACTTCCGCAGAGAACGCAGCAAAACCGCCGTGATCTTCATTTCCGAAGAGGCTTGCCGTAATGTATGCCAACGGACGGCTGTTTTGACCGCGCAGGTAAAAATGACAGTTATCCTCAAAACTGAGAAACAGGTGTTTTTCACTTTTGCCCGGCACAAGTTCAATGGCTTTGCCGAGCCTTTCTTTCAGTGTTTGTTCCTGTTCGAGTGTAACTGCGATATTGACTTTGGAAACGATAAACGGCATTACGCAGTCCTCCATTTCATGAGCTGCCGCAAGATATCCTCCGCAACTTCCTGATGCTTCATCTGGTAGGTGTGTCCGGTTTTTTCAATGAAGATCAGCTCGTTTTGCTCTGCTGTGGGCATGTGTGCGTTCAGGTTGCGCAGGAACTCCGCCGGGTCGCCGTCGGTGAAATTGTCGTAGGTGCCGACAAGCATCGCGCCGGTGTGCGTGATTCTCGCAGCCTGCGAAAAATCGCCGTCTTGTGCTGTATGCACATTGTTCAGCAGACCGGAAAACTGCCAGTCGTATGCCGTGTTTGCGATGCAGTCCACCCATCCCATAAACGGAAACGGCAGCATCTTCTCTCCGTCGTCGTGTTCGACCTGCGCTTTGATGATTTCCTTCTGACGCACGGTCACACCGGACATCATATGGTCAAGATTCGCCGGTGAAAGCAGGAAAAAGTGCTCCACACGCGGATCGTGATGGCGGGAAAGATAATAGATCACTTTGTTCGCGCCGAGCGAATGTCCTGCAAGGATGATGTGCCGGTAGCCCTCGTCCGCTGCAAAGGTCAGGTATGCGTCGATATCCTCGTCCGTATAGGAAAACCTCTCGTTCCACGACCCGATGATCTCTTCCTTTCCGGTTTTTACGTTCTCCGTCCGCATCTGTCCGAACGCATCATTGGTCTGCGCATAGATAAAATCCATGCCGACCGCGTTCAACGTATCGCCGATATTGTAATAAAACGGATTGGAATAGAAATTGCCGTGGATACCCGTGATCGCGATCATGACGGTATCCGCCGTTCTGTTTTCCTGTGGACGAAACAGTACGCCGTTCAGCACCACGCCGCGCTTCGTCGGCACATCGAGACGGTACATATTGTTACCGGGCATTTTTGTCCCTCCCTCGGAACACGCACTTGTGCGCGCGTGAAGCATAGCAGGCGTTGCAGGAAACGCATCTCGAAACGTATTCCGGGTTCCACTGCATTTTTTGCGGCAGGTCAGGTTCGCGCAAAAGCGGACGGGACAAGGAAACAAACTCGATATTTGTTTCATTCAGCGCTTTTTCCATCGTGTCCAGACTGCGAAAACCGCCAACCACGATCACGGGGCAACTGACCGCTTCTGCAACTGCAGCGGCAGCGGGTACAAAATATCCCTCATTTTGATGCGCACGAACGCCGCGCACGGACGTACCGTTGCCGCTAATCTCAATGGCGCCGATTCCGGCTGCGTCCAGTAGTTTGCAGATGCGCACGCATTCCTCCTCATCCAGGCCGCCCAAAGTATAGTCGTTGGCGTTAATCTTGACCGTGATGTGCAGCCGCGGTGCAGAAGTGCGAATGCCGCGCAGGATCTCTACCAGAATACGACTGCGGTTTTCCGTGGAACCGCCGTACATGTCCTGCCTGTGATTGACAGCGGGGCTGATAAAACGGCTCAGGAAAAAGAAGTGCGCCGCGTGGATCTGCACGCCGTCAAAGCCTGCCTCCTGTGCACGGACAGCCGCTTCAATAAACTGCGTGATCACGAGCCGGATCTCCTCGGTGGTCATTGCGTCCGGCTCGATCTGCGTATATCCGCCGTTTTCTTTGCGGTAGTATGCGCCCAGTGCAAGCTGTGCAATGACAGGTGTATCATGGGCATGAATCGTTTCGACCAGCTTCCGATACTGCGGCAGCAGCGCGTTGTCGCAAAGGCGCATCATGCCGCCGAAATAATAGTCGTGCAGTGCGACGCTGGTAAACCCCGTGATGATCGCGCCGACGCCACCGTCCGCCAGTTCGTCATAAATGTCGTACGCTTCCTGCGCAATGCTGCCGTCCGGCTGTGCGATCCCTTCCCACGTCGCCGAACGAACAAGGCGGTTCTTCAAGTGCAGTCCGCCGAGTCTTGCTGTTTCAAAAACCTTCTTCATGACAAAACACCTCTTTACAAATCGTTCTGCATCTATTATAATAAACCACGCAGTAAAAACAAGAAGGCAGAATTTTCTTTGCTACTACGTAAAATATAGTAATGGAGGCTGTCATGGATAAAAAACCGTTGCCGAAAGAAGAAAACATCTACGAAACGGACTGTCCGATCCTGTACGCCATGGAACTGATCGGACAGAAATGGAAGCTGCCGATCCTGTGGTACATTGCGGACGCGAAGAATCAGACGCTGCGGTATCGGGAGTTGGAGCGCAAGGTCATCGGTATCACCGCAACGATGCTTACTAAATGTCTGCGCGAATTGGAACAGGATCAGTTTATCACCCGCACGCAGTACAATACGATTCCACCGACGGTCGAATATGCCCTTGCCGAACGCGGCAAAACACTGATTCCTGCGTTGGAGTCCGTATACAAATGGGCTGAGGAGCAGATGAAATAAAAGTCTGCTCCCTCTTTTTTCAAAGGCGTGCCTCCAGTTGTTCTATTCTTTCGAGAAGCTCCTGCGTGGCGCGCCAGTTGAAAGCGGCCATCGCGTAAAGGTCGATGTGCGCGCCGTCTTCTGACAGCACCGCGTCGGGAGTTTCTCTGCCGATGACAAAGCCTGTGCTGGTGTGTTCCGAAACCTCCGCTGCCAACGCGCCGTTCAGCGTTTCTTCTTCGCTCTGTGCGATAACGACGCCTTCTTCCGGGTCGGGTTCCGGTACATTGATCTGCGTGACTTCCGGAACAATTTGTTTGGATATAAGGTTGTATGTATAAATCTTGCTCCCTCGGATCGCGTCCAGAGCTGAGCCGGATTCCTTGATGTTTTGTTTGATGTCCTCGGTCGATTGAACCTGTACGCCGTTCGTGTAGATCGTGCCTGCGTCGATGTCGTTCGTATTCAGCTTGACCGGTATGATACATTCGGTATCGGATATGCCGACATAGGCGGTGTAATTGGAACCGCTGACCTTGCCCAGCTTCAAACCGTCGGAAGCGCCTGCACCGTTGTAAGCCAAATAGACCGCGTTTCCCGCACCGCCGAACGAACCGTAACGCGAACCGTTATAGCAGGCGTCAAAGTATGACGCGCAGACCGTAAACCAGCTTTTGCTTTTCTCACCGATATAGTTCGCGCCGCTTGCAGCAGGA
>JAFSYM010000018.1 GCA_017450005.1 Clostridia bacterium | reverse complement strand
TGATAAAAAAGAAAGCACCCGAAACCGCTGTGGTTCCGGGCGCTTACCGCATAAATCATTTATTCACAGCGTAATAAACAGAACTTATGCCTCTTCCTTCATCTTTGCAAAGCACTCGCTGCAGTACACGGGGCGATCTTCGCGGGGTCTGAAGGGAACTCTGGCGATGCCGCCGCATCTCTCGCAGGTAGCCTCGAACATCTCGCGCTCGCCGCGGGCGCCGTTCTTTCTCGCGTCACGGCATGCCTTGCAGCGCTGGGGCTCGTTCACAAAGCCTTTCTCAGCATAGAACTCCTGCTCGCCGGCGGTGAATACGAACTCATTGCCGCATTCCTTACAGGTGAGTGTTTTGTCTTCGTACATGTTTTTACCTCGCTTGACATAGATTTTTGCCCTTGGACGGAATCGCACCGCCACCTTAGAAAATCACTACGCTCTACTTTAAGCTACATGGGGCATATATGAATCAACTGAAGGACTTCAGTTTCTTCCGGATACGCTGCAGGGTGTTGTCGACCGCTTTGCAGTCCTTGAGGGAGAGCGACTCGGCGATTGCAGCATAGCTGCTGCCTGCCAGATACAGCCGCAGCACGGCCTGCTCGCGCGCGGACAGATGCTTGTCCACAAACTGCAGCAGACGCACGGCCTGCTCACGCCCGACCACAATGTCCTGCGGGTCGTTTGCGACGCCTGTCCAGTCGTCCGCGCTGTCGATCGGCAGCACCGCACGGACGGGCACAGCACCGGGACGCGACGCGCGGCGCAGCGCGCTGCGGATGCTGTTGACAATGCAGGTGCGCGCATAGGTACGAAACGCCGCACCGCCGTAAAAATCAAAAGAGCGCACGGCATTCAAAAGACCGATCAGTCCCTCCTGCGCCAGATCCTCCGCGTCCAGTCCGCTCACCGACGCCGCAGAAGCGGCCTTTTGGCGGATAAACGGAAGTTGATCCGAGATCAGCGACGCCATCGCAGCGTCGTCTCCCGCTCTGGCGGCACGCAGGCAGATCGCCTCTTGTTTGTCGTACACCATGCCACCTCACAAAAAACCCAACTGGTACTCTTACTGTATTATAATGTATCGGATATAGTTTGTCAAGTATATTTTTTGAAAATTTTTACAATTTTTTCTCAGATTCGTCACACATGAAAAATTGCATTTTTTTACGAGATGTGCTATACTGTAAGTTAAGTAATTCTGCGGAGGATCATTATGACGGGCGTACTTTTGCTGGACAAGCACGAGGGGATCACCTCGTTTTGGGCTGCGGCGCAATTGCGGCGGATCTGCGGAGAAAAGAAGATCGGCCACACCGGCACGCTCGACCCCATGGCGTCCGGCCTTTTGCCTGTGCTGCTGGGCGGCGCGACAAAATTCGCCGAACTTCTGCCGAGCCATGACAAGGCATACCGCGCCGTTTTTCTGCTCGGCGTCGACACGGACACGCTGGACATCACCGGCAGCGTCGTGCGGCAGCGATACGTCGCCGCCGGCGAATCGGACGTGCTGCAGGCGCTGAACGCATTCCGCGGCACGATCCCGCAGCTTCCGCCGATGTACTCCGCCGTCAGTCAGGGCGGCGTGCGTCTGTACGCGCTCGCGCGGCAGGGCGTCGAGGTACAGCGGCAGGCACGCACAGTCCGGATTGACCGGCTCGAACTCGTGCATTCCGATGTGCAAAAGGGTGAATACACCATCGACGTGCGCTGCAGCGCGGGTACATATATCCGCTCGCTGGTGTCCGATCTGGGCGAGGCGCTCGGCTGCGGCGCGGTACTGACGGCGCTGCGGCGAACCGAGGCGAACGGTTTTTCCGTACAGGACGCGCACACGCTCGACGCGCTGCGCGCCTGCACGCCGCAGGAAATTGCGGCGCTTGTACTGCCAATCGACCGCGTACTGTCCGCCTACCCTGCCGTCACCGTCACCGAAAAGCAGGCCGTTCGCTTTGACAACGGCGGCGCGCTCGACCTCGTGCGCGTGCGCGGTATCGGCGGCGAGGGTCTGTACCGCGTGTATGATCCTGCGGGACGTTTTCTGGGGCTTGGCGAGGTCAATACGGAAAAGAACGAACTGGCGATCCGCCGGCGACTGGTAGAAAGGTAACAAAAATGCGTAAACATATCCGACGGGCTTTCAGGACGCTGCTGAAGATCGCGCTGATCTTTGCGGCCGTGTGCATCCTGTTCAACATGGTTTTTCGTCTGATTTATGTGGACGGCGAGTCTATGATGCCCACGCTGGAAAACGGCGACTGGATTGCTGCGTGCCGTCCGGCGCACGTGGATCGCGGTGAAATCGTCCTGACCAACACAGACAACGCGCACCATGCGCGGCTGATCAAACGCGTGATTGCGTTCGGCGGCGAGACGGTTGACATCGACTACGATACCGGCACGGTTTTCATAAACGGCACAGCGCTTGAGGAACCGTATCTTGCGGACAAAACGATTGCCGGCGGCGACGTGACGTTCCCGCTGACGGTACCGCAAGGGTGCGTATTTCTGCTCGGCGACAACCGCGTCAATTCCGTGGACAGCCGCTACAGCGAGATCGGCTGCGTGCCGCAGAGCGATCTGATCGGGCCTGTCGTCATACGGCTGCTGCCGGCGCCTGCCAGGCCGCTATGAGTACGGTATGGAATCCCTGGCACGGCTGCACGAAGTATTCCGAGGGCTGCGCGCACTGCTATGTGTACCGCCGCGACGCATCGGTCGGGCGCGACGCATCCGCAGTCTGCCGGACAAAAAACTTCGATCTGCCCGTGCGTAAAAGGCGCGACGGCTCTTTCGTCATCCCGCCGGGCGAACGCGTCTGGGCGTGCATGACGTCAGACTTTTTTCTGCCGCAGGCAGACGATTTCCGTCCCCCGGCATGGGAAATGATCCGCGCGCGGCCGGACTTGCAGTTTGTCATCATCACCAAGCGGATTGTCCGCTTTGCGCAATGCGCCCCGCCGGACTGGGGCGAGGGCTACGCCAACGTGACGCTGACCTGTACCGTTGAAAGCGAAAAGCAATGCCGCATCCGCATGCCGGTCTTTCGGCAGATTCCCGCCGCAAGGCGGCAGATCTGCTGCGAACCGCTGCTGGAAAAAATCGACCTGTCGCCTTACCTTGACGGCATATCGCTGGTGATCGCCGGCGGCGAAAGCGGCGACGACGCGCGCATTTGCCGCTGGGAATGGGTGCTCGATCTGCACCGCCAGTGCGTACAGGCAGGCGTGCCGTTCTACTTCAAGCAGACCGGCGCGCGTTTTGAAAAGGACGGCAGACTCTACCGCATCCCGCGCGCACGGCAGCTTGCGCAGGCAGCAAAAGCGCGCAAACTCTATTTTGATTCAGATCTGTCCGCGCAGACCGCGCATAGCCGGACAGATTCCGGGAAAGGATAAAGATTATGGAAGAAAGCACGACCTTGCTGCAATGGAAAGATCCGCCGGCCGTATCGCTCGAAGATGTGCCGGGTTTTCTCGATCAGTTGAAAGACAAGCTGTACGATTTTGCCACAACGTACGGTATACGGCTGATACTGGCCGTCCTGCTGCTGATCGTGGGCTACAAAGTCGTCAACTGGGTCGTCCGCTTCTTCAAAAAATCCAAGCTCTATGAACGCCTCGATCCCACCGTGCGCTCGTTCCTCAAGAGCGTCATCTCCATCTCGCTCAAGGCGCTGGTCATCGTTTCTGCGGCTGCGCTGATGGGCGTGCCGATGTCCTCCATGATCGCGCTCGTGACGTCTGCTGGACTGACGATCGGTCTTGCCTTGCAGGGGGGACTCAGCAACATCGCGGGCGGATTCGTCATCATGGTGTTTAAGCCCTTTTCTGTGGGCGACTATATCTGCTTCAGCCAGTATGAAGGCACCGTCAAGAGCATCAGCATCTTCTATACCAAGATCATCACGCTCGACAACCGTCAGATTATGATCCCCAACAGCATGGTTTCCAACGACGCGCTCATCAACAATTCCGCCATGCATACCCGGCGCGTCGATCTGACGTTCTCCGTCAGCTATGACAGCGATCTGGACAAGGTGCGCGACGTGATTATGCAGCAGGCGCAGAATGATCCGGACGTGCGGGGTGAACCGGCGCCGACGGTGGTGCTCTCGTCGCAGGCAGACAGTGCGCTCGAATTCTGCTGCCGCGTGTACTGCAAGACAGAAAAGTATTGGGACGTATACTTCCGCCTGAACGAGGCGGTCAAACGTGCGTTTGACGAAAACGGAATTTCGATCCCCTATCCGCAAATGGACGTACATATGCGCCCGTAGGAGGAAGCTGCTATATGGAATACAAAGAGAAAGAAATCGCATTGCTGATCGAACTTCTGCGCACGGCACTCGGCGGGCCTGCGCCGACATTGCCGGAAAATGTCGACTGGGAACACCTGTACGCGCTTGCCGTCGCACATAAAGTGGAGGCCATGGCCTGCGCCGCACTGTCGGACACGCAGGGTGTGCCGCAGCCGGTCATGGATCGGTTTGTGCACACCTATAAGAAAGAGATCTCCGCGCAGATTCTGCGCCGAAACGAGGGCGTCAAGATTCTGAACGCCTTCGAGGTCAACGGAATCGACTGTGTGCCGCTCAAAGGCTGGGTGATGCAGGATCTGTATCCCAATCCCGCCATGCGGTATATGTGCGATCTCGACATCCTGTTCAAGCCTGAGCAGTCTGCCGACGTGCAGCGTGTGCTCGAAGCGCTCGACTATGTGCCGCAGGAGCTCGGCGGCAATCCCGAGGTCTACTTCAAAAAACCGATCATGAATATCGAAATGCACAAGCGGATCATGCGGGACAAGACCGATCATTTCGACCGCACATGGGAACGCGTCGTGCCGCAGGAAAACTGCTCGCACACGTTCTCCATGACGGACGAGGATTATTATATCTACATGATTGCGCACTTTTTCAAGCATTTCCACGGCGGCGGTACCGGCGTGCGCTACATCTGCGATACGGAAGTGTTTCTGCGTGCGCACGGCGATACGCTTGACCGCGCATACGTGGACGGACAGCTTGAACGCAGCGGCTATCTGGAATTTGAGCGCAAAGCGCGCGCACTGTGCGGCGTCTGGTTCCGGGGCGATGCGTCCGACAGTGTTCTGAACGCGTTTGCGCAAAAGATCGTTTGCAGCGCCGTATTCGGCACAGGCGAGCGCCAGGCAGACAATTACGTGCACAATGCCGTGGAGCAGATGCACGGCAAAACGGTGCAGGTCAAAAAGCGGCGTTATCTGCTCTCGCTGCTGTTTCCGGCATTGGCCGTGATGCAGGACGTGTACCCCGTGCTGCGCAAAGCGCCGTTCCTGCTGCCTGTGTTCTGGATCATACGCGCGGCGCAGCGCCTGTTTACGGGACGCGACCGTGCAAAGGAAATGATCTCCCGCGCCGACAAGGTCGCGCAGCAGATCGAGCGTGAAGAGAACGGAGAGGAATAGGCATGCGTTTCTTTGTACCGACCGATCTGCGCATCGGCGAGAATATTGTCCGTCAATCCGCCGCATCTTTTGCCGAACTCGGCAAGCGGTGTCTGATCCTGACCGGCGCACATTCCGCAAAGGCTTGCGGCGCGCTGGATGATCTGCGCGAAGTGCTGCGAAAGCAGCAGATCGACTTTTTCGTATACGACCGCGTCCGCCAGAATCCGACCGTGAGTATGTGTCTGGAAGCGGGTCTCGTAGCCGCACAAATGCACGCGTCGTTCATCGTCGGCGTCGGCGGCGGCTCCGTGCTGGACGCCGCAAAAGCCGCGGCTGTCTTTGCCGCCAATCCGCAGATCGACGAATCCATGCTGTATGACTACATGTGGACGCGCGCGCCGCTGCCGATCGTCTGCATCGGTACGACGGCAGGCACCGGCAGCGAGGTCACGCCCGTTTCCGTGCTGACCGATTCGGACGGCCGCAAACGCAGCATCCGTGACGACCGGCTCTACCCCGCGCTCTCGCTGGGCGACGCGCGCTACATCGCCTGTGTGCCGCAGCCGTTCCTGTCGTCGTGCGCGGTGGATGCGGCTGCACACTGCATCGAAAGTTTCTTTGCGGTGACAGCCACGCCCATCTCGCACTTGTTCGCCGCACGCGGCGCACAGATGCTCGCGCAGCTTTTGGGCAAGCTGGATTCGGTCGACGCGGCGCAGCGTGAATCATTGTATCTCGCATCCATTTACGGCGGCTATGCCATCAGCGTCACCGGTACGGCTTTTCCGCACGCGATGGGCTATTATCTGACCGAAACGCACCACATTCCGCACGGCACGGCATGCAGCGTATTTCTGCCCGCTTTTCTGCGCCACTGCGCAGCGCACGATCCGCAAAGCGTCGAAGCGTTTGCCGCGCAGACGCAGTGTTCAATCCCGGCATGGATCGCTCTTTTGCAGCGCGCAACACCGGACTGCCCCGTCCGTCTGACGGCATCGCAGATCGAAGCGCTCCGACCGAGGTATGTGCACAACAAAGGTCTTTCCCGCACGCCCGGCACTTTTACGCCGGACGATGCGGTACAGATAATGACAGATTTATTTGCATCTTAAGGAGGATGAAACATGGAACTGAAAGGCAGCAGAACCGAAGCGAACCTGATGGCCGCGTTCGCCGGAGAATCCCAGGCCCGCAACAAGTACACCTATTACGCATCCAAAGCCAAAAAGGACGGTTATGTACAGATCGCCTCCATCTTTGAGGAAACCGCAGCCAACGAAAAGGAGCATGCAAAAATCTGGTTCAAGCTCCTGCACGGCGGCAGCGTCCCCGGCACACTTGAAAATCTTGCGGACGCCGCAAACGGCGAAAACTACGAATGGACGGATATGTATGCACGGTTTGCCGAGGAAGCGCGCGCGGAAGGCTTTGACCAGATCGCGTTTCTCTTTGAGGAAGTCGGCAAAATCGAGAAAGAACACGAGGAACGCTACCGCAAGCTGATCGCCAATATCGAAGGCGGACTGGTCTTCTCGCGCGACGGCGACTGCATCTGGCAGTGCGGCAACTGCGGTCACATCGTGATCGGGCCGAAAGCGCCGGACGTGTGTCCGGTGTGCGATCATCCGCAGAGCTATTTCCAGATCAAGGCAGAGAATTATTAAGGCGACAAAGACAGCCTCCGAAGCGTTAAGTACGGCTTCGGAGGCTGTTTTTCGTGAGCAACGGTTTTTATGCATGAAAAAACCGGCCGCCCTATTGGGCAACCGGTCGCTGTGTCGGCGTAGACCTATCTTCCCGGGCAGCTTCCCGCCAAGTATTGTCGGCACGAATGAGCTTAACTACCGTGTTCGGGATGGGAACGGGTGGACCCTCATCGTCATATACACCGACTTAGAAATGCGACAACATTTCTAAGAACAGATCGAATTATAGCACGTCCGAAATCGTTTGTCAAGCATTTTTTTCAAAAAAATTGGACATCATTTCAAAAAAATCGGCGGCGAGGTTTTGTGCCTCGCCGCCTTGGTTATGTTTGGTTTAGCCTTCGTCTGTACCGACCTGATCAATCGTCTTCTGACTCAGACGCGCGTTTACGCTGCGCACTTCCGTCACGTCAGTGGGATTCACCATGCCGTCGTGTGTGACGTCCGCCGCAAAGTAGTTGGCGGAATCCGCAGTAAACTCAGATATTCTTGCGTTGATATTGCGGATCGCCGTGATGTCGGTAGTGGTCAGCATGCCGTCGCCGTTGACGTCGCCGAAGATGACGATTGTGTAGGTCGCGTCGATCTCGTTGGAGTAGTTGTTTCTGAGCTTGACAACCGCACCGGTGCCGATTGCGCCGTCGTATTCAAACTCCAGCGTGCCGTTGCCGATCACATCCAGATAGGCGTTGCGCAGAGCATTCTCGTCCACACCGAAGTCAAGGCCGTAGATGAAGCCTCTCTCGTTGTCGATCACGGTGGTGGAGCCTTCGCGCGCAATCAGTTCCACAACTGCAGGCGCCCAGACAGCGTACAGCGTCTTGCTGCCGGTGGCCGCGACTGCGTATGCATCCAGAGGCGTTGTCGAGGCTTTCTTGTCGCCCCAGCCGGCGAAGATGAAGCCTTCGCGGACGAAGTCAGTGCCTGCGGGCAGATCTGCCGCGGGGATCGTCGTGCCGACCTCAACCTGTCTGGATTCGGGTCTGGTGCCGGAATCGGCGCCGTTGAGATCAAAGCTGATGGTCTGATAGTTGACCGTCCAGATTGCGTACAGGGTAACTGTTCCGGCGCTGTCGATCATGTAGGACGTGATCGCCGTCGTCGAAGTCGGGCTCAGCGCCCAGCCGCCGAACTTGTACAGCGGCTTGGAGAAGCCGTTGCCGCCGGGCAGCGTAACCTCGGTATTGAACGCCTCGGTGATCGAAGCGGGCGCAGTGCCTGTGCCGCCGTTCAGGTTGAATTCGATCGTGCCGACCAGCTCGTAGTACTCACCGTACAGCACGATGTTCTGTGCGGGCATGGTTGCGGGCTTGGTATACGGTTTGGTCAGCGCTTCGTCGGTGTACCAGCCTCTGAAGCCGAAGCCGGCGTCGGTGTAGTCGTCTGCCTCGGGCAGATCGAACGCCTGACCGTAGAACAGGTTGTTGATCATCGGGCCGTCTTCAAGCTCACCGTCCACAAAGATGTAGGTGCGGATGGAGTAGCTCTGGCGCGTGGTGAAGCCATAGAGCGTGGAATTTGCACGCAGCGTCATCGGGAACACGGCCAGTGCGGCGTCGACGCTGTTGGCCGTACGCCAGCCGGTGAATGTGTAGCCGGGCTGCGGCGTGTAGGCAAGCATGGACTCGGTCACCTGCGTTCCGTTGCGCACGCCGATCGGATCGCCGTACTGGACGCCGTCCACATAGAGCGTCAGAGTATAGCCGTCGATCACGACTTCGCCGTAGAAGTCCTCGCTGGCTGCCGGGAACGTGGTGTAAGTGAAGGGAACGCCGCTGCTGTTCTTCCAGCCGGTGAAGACCTGGCCGTCCGAAACCTCCACAGTAGGCGCTGTAATGGGATCGCCGTACTTGCCGCTCTTGGTCCAGCTCGGTGTCGAAGAGCCGTTCAGGAAGAAGCGCACGGTCACGCTGTTCGGCGTCCACTTAGCAAGCAGCACAAGATCGGATGCCGGGTACTGGCCGATCGTATAAGCTGCGTTGTTGTGCTCCCAGCCGCCGAACGAATAGCCGGTTCTGGTGGGATTGCTGTAGGGATTGACCACGTCTGCCTCATACAAGCCGCTCAGCGTCACGGTCTGCTGGTTGTTGGAGAATGCGCCGCCGTTGGCATTGAGCGTGATGCGGACCGTCTTTCTGACGTAGTACAGATCGATGATGGTCGGGTTGCTGTTGTCGCCCTGGATTGTGACCTGCTCGCTTGCGTTGCTGCAGGTGAAGCCTTCATAGGTCTTGGGCGTGGCCATCACGGTCGAGCCGAATGCTGCCTGAAGCGTCTCCTGCTCGTAGTTGTCGAGCCAGCCTGTCGCGGTCAGGTTCTGCTTGTGGTGACGCACGTAGTAGTTGGTCTGCTGGCCGCCCCACTTGGCGTACAGCGTCACGGTCTCAGCTTCCGGAACAAGATATGCGGAAGCGTTGACATATGCGGTATCGCTCGCGCTGTTGGTCAGCGTCCAGCCGAGGAAGTTGTAGTTCGGTCTGGTCGTCGTGGGCAGGGTGATGGTTCTGCCGCGCTTGGCATCCATGGCATCGACTGCGCTGCCGTTGTTCGTCACGAAGTTGATGCGGCAGGACTGCATCTGGACGACAGCGAAACGCTGGTCGCCGTTGAGCACGACGTTGGTGGTGTTGTCGTAGTTCTTCTTCGCCACATATTCGGTGCTCACTTCAGGCGCTGCATAGATCTTACCGTTGGTACGATCCGGCGTTCTGGTGAATTCGCTGGGCATCAGAATCTGGGCGTAGGTGCTCGTACCGTCCGCTGTCGGCGCGTCGTCGCGCACGATGAACTGGAAGGACGCAATATCCTGCTCTTCAGCGGGCTGCATACGTGTTCCGTTTCTCGAATCGGTTACGGTGAAGTACACGAATTCATACTGGCTGTACTCGTCCTTGAGCGTGTAGTTGTCGATTGCCCAATCTGCCGGGAAGTACTGCGAGGTCGGCGCAATACCTGCCTTGACACGGCCGTTTGCGTTACCGCAGTCGGTCACGTTGCCGCCCGCGTTCTGGACAATCGTGAAGTATGCGCTGCCGGGCGTCTTGCTGCAGGCCGCCGCGCCGATGATGGAGGAGGAGACTGCTTGACCGTTGATGGCCGGCGTGAAGTATCTGCTGTCATAGTACACCACGAATGCGTGCGTACTGACGATATGGTTCGCCTGCATGGACACGGTTGCGGTGATGACGTCGCCCTGCGAAATCGCGGCGGGCGCATCGGTGCGCAGCTTGAACTTCACCATGTTCGGTTCCACTTCCCAGGACGCCACAAGCGTGATGTTCTGCGCGGGAACGACGGTGAGCTCATACGGCGCGCCTTCCCAGGTCCAGCCGGTAAAGACGTAACCCGGTCTGGTCGGCTCTTCGGGCGCAACAAGCACGGAACCGCAATCCAGCTCATAGTAATCGGACGCGACGAAAGAATCAGCCATCTGACCCTCGCCGGCGGAGAAGTAAACGTTGAACTTCAGAGGCGTGTACTGCGCATACAGCGTCAGGTTGTCGGCGCCCATGTTGAACGGGAACGTAACGACCTGCGTGAGCGCGGCGTTATAGCACCACTGCTTGAATGTGAAGCCCGCTTTGGAGGGCGTGGCAGGCGCCGTGACCTGCGCGCCGATCGAATACGTCATCACAACAGGCGCAGTGCCGTTGTTGGCCTGCAGCGTCACATTGCGGATGCTCGCGTTCCACTTGGCGTAGATCGTCATGTTGGAGCTGGGAACCGTGAAGCTGTTGAAGTCCACAGGCTGCGTCGTTGCGGAATCATAGAACCAGCCCACAAAACCGTTGCCGGATCTGGTCGGCGGCGTCGGTTCGGTAACCGGATCGCCGTACAGGCCGGTAAAGGTATACATGCTGTCACCGTTTGCGAACGCACCACCCATGGCATTGAACGTCACAACGAATGTATCCTTTTCCCACTTGGCATATACGATGCTCACACTGCCGAAGGTAAAGGTTGACCAATCCACCGGATTCTGCGTGGTCGCATCGAGATACCCGCCGACGAATTTCCAACCGGGCTTGGTCGGTACTTCGCTCGGGCCGCCGTAGGCCGCGCCGTTTTCGCCTGTCACGGTTGCGATCGTGCTGCCGCCCTGCGTATCAAAGGACAGCGTCTTGCCGGTCAGCTGCCAGCCCGCATACAGCGAATAGGCAACGCCTGCATTGTCGTTCTTATTGTTCAGATCTGCCTTGAAGTAGGGGCTGGTGTAGTTGATGCCAAGCGGCCATGATGTAACAGGCACCGTGCACGCTTCGTCAAAGTACCAGCCGGTGAATCTGTAGTAGGACTTGGACGGATCTGTCGCGGGCTTCTGCACCGTGCCGGTCAGCGTCGTCGAAGCAGCGGACGGCAGGTTGCGCACGTCCGTCTGGTTGGCGACGAACTCCACGCTGACCATCTTGGTCTTGCCCTCAACATTGGTGATGGCCGCCGCAAGATTGGCGCGCATCTGGTCCACAACACCCTGGTAACGAGCGTCGAGCGGACGGTCGTAGTCGATGTCGTTGAGCGCATCGATCAGCGCACTCGCATAGGAATACTGATAGTATTTGCCGTATGTTCCGTCGGAATATGCGGCATAGAAATCGGGATCAAGTACGTCGGGGATCGTCGCCTTGATGGAGTCAATACGGGAGTAATCCGCCGGGCCGTACATCATGCCGGACTGCCATGCGCCGGTGCCGGAGTTGTACTTCGGAAGCGCAGCGTTCAGTGCATCCGTTGCAGCAACGACCTGTGCATTCGAGACATCTTCTCTGCCGTAGATGTACCATGCCTGCTGCAGCGCGGCGTGATACTGATCCCATGTGCGGAACGCGGAATAACCGCTGCCGGACGGAGCGGCATTCAGGAACTGCGACGCCTGATAGTTCGCCGCCGTTGCGGTGTCGAGCGCCGTTTTCAGCGCGTTCTTATCGTACGTTGCAATACGCAGCGTATACTTGGTGTAGGAGTAGTGGTGCGACGTGGCAGAGTACCAGTGATCCTTCACGTTGCCTTCCCAGAACGTTTGGGTGTTGAGCACAGCGGAACCGCCTGCCGCAGGCAGCGTGCCGGAGAACGTATCAGCGATCATCTGCTCGCCGGACAGCTCCGTCTTGCCGGTCTGCGTAACGGCGAAGTTGTTCGAGGAGGCGCCGTTGACCGTCTGCGATTCAATGGTCGTGCCTCTGTAGTACTGATAGTGGTTGCCGTCGTTGTCGTAGTTGCCGTGGGGTCTGCCGACGATCTGCATACCGGCGCCCGAAAGGTCGCTGTTCTGGCCGACGTCAACGTAAATCTGACCCTTGGCATAAATGGGGCTGGTATCTTCCTTGCTGCCGCCGCTGCCATAGTCATGCTCCCACAGATAGCTGGACGCCTCACGGGCAGTGGAAGCGAAATCCTTACCGGAGCCCTCGTTGATGTAGCACTGTGAAAAATACTCCGCCGTTTCAGTGGCTGCATCGCCGTACAGAGGCGAGACCCACTCCACGTGGTAGTTCTGCGTCTTGTGCTCGGCAGCGATATTATTGTGCTGCAGATGCACGGCAAAGCCGGGATCGTTGTACAGCAGCTTCAAAGAGGACCATGCCTCGGCCGTATAAGCAGTGCCGTTGACCTGATAGGTGAACGTCCACTTAACCACGCTCGAACCGTCTGCGCTGGGCGCAGTCTTGAGCGTACCGCCGTTGATGGCCCAGGAATAGCCGTCCTGACCCTGCTTGATACGCTGACCGAGCGAAATACCAGCATCGCTGCAGGCAAGCGCCACGTCCTTGACCTCGGCTCCGTTGGGCGCCGTGATCTGAACAAAGACGCTTTCACCTGACTTAACATTGGAACCTCTCTGGTAGTAGTCTGTACCATAGGTTTCGAGGTACTGCGGCACCGTGATCGAAACGTTCGGATTCAACACGGCTGCAGCATTGCGCGGTACTGTAGGCGCGGCGCTGCCGATCACGGTGAACGCGACCGTCATCGTGGTGAAGACCATCACGATTGCCAGCAATGCGCTGAGTGTGCGCTTGACATTTGACATACTTGAGTTCCCTCCATTCAGTTTTGTACATCAACCGTGCTGCCCGCACAGGCCTGGCGCTTACAACTAAGTTCCGCAATCGAAAAATAATCGATTCTGCCCATGCAGACACACACTACTATGCAAGTTAACCTTATCACATTCATTCAACAATGTCAATATAAAACCGCAGAAAACGGGATTCTTTTTTGCATATTTTATACGATAAACGAGATGTATGCCGCCCGCATCGGCACTCGCAGATCCTTCCAGAAAGAAAAATAAAAAAAAGTATTGAAAAAGCAACGGAAATGTGATAGAATGCATACGATATCCTCTAATGGGTGCAGCATAAGCTGCTGCTTCTTTCATGCAAAGAAGTCAAAAAGGAGCTGATCAAAGTGGATGACGCAGCGCGCACGATTTCTCCCGCCGCTCTGTACGAAAGACTCGAACAGGTCTATCGTCTGCTTTGCGGCAAGGTCGGTTCCCGCTCCATCGGCAGCGGGCAGGGTCGGTACCTGCAGCTGCTGCTCTCGCGAGACGGTCTGACGCAGGCGGAGCTCGTTCCCCTGCTGGGCGTCTCCCCTTCCACCGCCAGCGAACTGACGGACAAGCTGCTTGCCGCCGGACATATCGTCCGCGAAAAGGACGCCGCCGACAAGCGCCGTGTGCTGATCTTTATCACCGACAGCGGGCGCGAGGCTGCCGAGGCGTTCCGGCAGGAGTCTGCCGGCGCACTGCGGGACGCATTCGATGTGCTCCCCGCCGACAGTCAGGCACAGTTTTTTGCGCTGCTGGGCAATCTGCTCGAGCCGGACAAGCCGTGCGAGACCGCCGAGCCGATGATCCGCCCCGGCAAACGCATCTGATCGCTATCCACTCGTCCTTCGGGACGATTGAATAAATCTACGAAAGGAGTCCGAATCATGGCAATTCTTGAAACTGCTCTCAACGCTATTTTGAAGGCATTCGCATGGATCACCACGTCCAACGCATCCCAGTACGCATATGATGCCGTTACTGCAGTGATGAACCTCATCCTCAAGATCGTCGGCAACGTCGGCGCATAAGGACCCAGGTTTGTTCTGGAAAGAATCTTGTTCATTCTTTTGGCCAACAGAATAAGCAAAAAAGAGGACGCTCCTGACGGGGCGTCCGAATTCTTTTTTAATCGAAACAGTATATTTATACTGTATAGGCCGTTTTTATACATTTTTTTAAATATTTTGGCTATATTCTCGCTTTTTTGTATAAAAAGACTTGCAAATGGAATAGTGCTATGTTATAATGCATTATAATATATATGCTTTAAACAATTGTCCCTTCACTTTGCATCGCGTTCTTTTATTTTATATAGATAGGGGCTGACCATCGTGAGAATCAGAAAGCAAGCACTCGGCGACCGCAACATCGTCGGCGAGCGGGTGGAGCAGCAGCGCAAGTCTATGGGGATGAAACAGAAAGATTTGCTCACACAGCTGCAAATCAAAGGAATCGACCTGAACGCATCCGGTCTTTCCAAGCTGGAAGGACAGCTTCGCTCGGTGTCCGACTTTGAGCTCAAGGCATTAGCCGACGTTCTCGGTGTCTCCGTCAACTGGCTGCTTGGTCTGGAATGATCCGCAAGAAATGAGCCCACCCGATCGGGTGGGCTTTTTTCATGCCTTTTTGATGATTTCGATCGTCTCTCCCGGCTGCATCCGCACGCAGATCTCGCCGGAGAACTCTGCCGTCGTTTCGTCCGCACGGCGAACCAGTGCGACGGTATACGGGTTCTCCATACGCAGTGTGCCGCCGCGCTCGGCCGTCACACGCGCGCGCACGATCAGGTCGTCCTTCTGCGCAGCCGACACCAAAAATGCGCCGTCTGCACGCAGATTCTCGAAAGACGCATCGCTGCGCCACACCGGGAACAGCCGCAAAATACCTTCATGGCTCTGCATGAGCATCTCGTTGACCGTTGCCAGCGTCATGGCATTGTGCTCAATCCCGCCGCCCGCATGGTCGAACAGGCCGTTCGGCAGACGGAACGCGTCGATGTGGCGGTGCAGCGCATGCCGCAGCGTCGCCTCATCTATGCCGATACGCGCACCGGCCGGCAGGTACGAATTGGCGCCGTTATCGTCCAGCGCGCGATCCTCGACCGAGAACGTATTGCGCGCGACCCGCAGCAGATAGCTGCCGCTGGACAGGCCGATCTGTCCGGCCGGAAAGATATGCTGGATGCACAGCGAATTGCCCCGGCACCAGTCGCGTCCGCTCTCCGTATAGCGAAATACCTCTTTCCCCTTGTAGCGGAACGTGGGGAAGGGGCTTATTTTTTGCAGCATTTCGCGCCATTTGGCCGCGCTGTCCGCATCCGCGCCGAGCGCATCGGCCATATCTGCCGCCGCTGAAAGCGTCATACGCACCAACCCGAGCGTGAGCAGGTTGTTGGTGTCGGTCGTATAGTCGTCCTCGCACCCGTACCGGAACCCCTCCCAGTACAGCGGCACCTCATGAATGGCGTCGTTACGAATCCAATACCGGCCGTCCTCAAACGTCATGTAATCCTCAAAGAAGACCGCGACCGCGCGGATATAGGGGTAAACGCGCGCGGCATAGTCCGTGTCCCGCGTCGCGTTCCAGCGCAGAATCGGGATGACCGCGCCGTAGGCCGCGTCGCTCTTCTGTCCCAGGAACAGCTCGTTATGCTCGAGTGAAGGCGCGCAGGATGTGTTCATCCCCTTCGGGCCGATACCCACGGGGTAGTAAATGCCGCGGCAGCCGAGAAACTCTCGCGCATTGCGTTCGCCCTCCGGCATAAAATCCAGAAGCGGCGCTTCGTAGCCGTCGGACAGCTCCGGATGGTTGGCGGCAAAGACACCGTAGAACGGCGCCTGGAAGTTATAATTCAGGTGATAGTCTCCGTGCCACGGCACGTTGTCCGACCGGATAAAGTTGCCGAACAGTCCGGGCGGAAAGCCTTCGGTTCCGCAGCAGCACGCAAGCAGATACAGATCGGCGTACCACTGCGTCTCCAGCGTCTTGTCCGAAAGACAGACGGTAGAACGCTGCCAGAACGCACGCCACCATTCGTCGTGCGCACTCCGCAGCGCCTGCGCATCCGCGTCCGCCGCCAGAGCGAGCGCCCGCGCGCGGAAATCCGGCGTCTCGTGATTCGTCGCGGCCGATAAGAAAAATGTCTGCGTGCACACGCCGTCGCGCACCTGCCGTTCGCCTTCACGCAGCACAGCGCACACCGCGCTTTCAAAGCACAGCTTATCGCCTGTAAAGCTGCGTTCGAGGATCGCCTGTCCCGACAGTCGCTGCACGGACGCATGACTGCCGCTGCCGTAAGCCGGGAGCAGCTCGGCCGCGACCGGCTCCGCCTGTTCCGGCGACTCAACTCGCAGCACAGCTATGTTTTCCGGCGCCAAAAACAGTTTCCATCTTTTGTCGCCGCACGTACCTGTGAGCATGCCGTCATCGAGCCGCTGCTCACACGTCATGTGCGCGGGATCAATTCCGCGGATGCGCAGTTGGCCGACCGCCTTGATGCCGCCGTCCGCACGACCGCCGGACAGCCCTTTCCAGAAATCGGATTTTGCAATGTGCAGCGTCAGCACATCCGCGGATGCGCCGACCATCAGGCACAGATTGCCGTTGCCGCATACGCCCGATGCGGGAAAAAAGTGTTTTGCGGGCTTCGGTACACCCTTTATATATAATGTATGTGTCATTGTTTTACCGTCCGATCTGTCGACAAATGTTTTGATGGGCTTCATAGGTTTCGGAATAGTAGTAGTTTCCGTCCGCGTCCGTCACAAAGTACAGGTCGCTCGAATCCGCCGGGTAGAGCGCGGCGTGAATCGCATCGGCGCCGGGATTGCAGATCGGTCCCAGCGGCAGACCGCCGATGCGGTAGGTGTAGTACAGATCCGCGTATTTTTCGTACACCGCGTCGTCCCAGCCGTCAGGACACAAGGCCGGCATAACCGTTTTTTCCAGGTAAAAATACGTCACGTCGCACTGCAGCTTCATGCCCTGGTCGAGACGGTTGTGCAGCACGGCAGAAACCTTCGGCATCTCGGGCGGATCGCCGGCCTCCGCCTGAATGATCGACGCGAGCGTGAGTGTTTCGTCCATCGTCATGCCCACTTCCTGCGCGCGCGCCAGATCATCCGCGGTAAAGCGAACAGCCATGTTGCGCAGAAAGCGTGAGAGCGCGGAAGAGGCAGACTCGTTTTTGTAAAACTCGTATGTGTCCGGGAAAATATAGCCCTCCAGCAGGAACGGTCTGTCCTGCCCGGCAAGCGAAAGCGCATAGTCCGAATCCGATTCTCGCACCGCCTGCAGAAAGTCCGCTGCGGCGCACACGCCGTTCTCCTCTAAAAGCGCAGCGATCTGCAGCGTCGTCTTGCCCTCCGGAAACGTCACGCGCACGGTGTTCGGCTGCGCCTCGGTCGTCGTCTGCGGTGCAGCCGCCTTCCCGCAGGCGCACAAAAACAGCAGCGCCAGTACGACGCAGAAAACACGATACAGTTTCATATTCCCTCCGTCACGACAGCGTCGCCTGCGCACCGGTCTGCGCCAGAAGTCCGTTGACAAATTCAATCGACGCGGTATAGTTCAGCGCGCTGTACACCGGCTGACCCTCGCCCTCGAACACCAGGCCGGGCTTGATTGCCACGGTGATCGTGTCGCCGAGCGTGAACTCCTGCCAGTCGTCAAAATACAGACCGGCATACGTCCCGTGTCCGGTCATGGTGAACGTCTGCTGCGTCTGACCCAGATAAACAATGAACTTGTCCTGCTCCGGATTGCCGACAGACAGCTTTCCGCTCGCCTCGACCGCCGCCTTCTTTGCAGAATAAAAATGATCCTCAAATCCGCGTTTGCCGCGTGTGAGCACATGCAGGTTTTCACAGCGCTTCGATTCGCTGTCGGCGGACACGAATGTGAACGCGATATCTTTCACGCCGTCGCCGTTGTAGTCCGCAACGTACAGATCCGGCTGCGCGAGCTGCGGTGTGAAACGCCACGGAAAATATTGCAGCAGACCGTCGTATTTGACCAGCACGCCCTGCGCAATCGTGGGATCGGACGCGTAGATATACAGATCCTCCTGCGGGAGAGCCGCGAGCAGCGGCGTACTCTCGCCGCTTGCCATCAGGTTATCCGCGTCTTCCGAGAGCGCGGCCACGTCTATATGCAGTTCCTTCGGCACGTCGATCAGCGCATACCCGTTCTGTCTGCAGGCGCAGAGAGATATGAGCAGCACGAGTACGGCAAGCGCCGAAATCATTCTTGTTTTCATGTTGATTGCTCCTTGTCTGTATCGGACGGTTTGCGGAATACGATCCACTTGCTGATGAAATAGTTCAGCACAACCACGACGAACTGAACGATGACTTTTGCGATCATTTCACGCACGGAAAGCACGCTCACGAACAGCATCATCAATCCCGTGTCGACCAGCAGCGTCGCCAATCGTCCGCCGGCGAACGTGACAAGCTCACGCAGCACCGTTTTTTTGTCCGACGCCTTTGACTCAAATACATAGCGCTTGTTGGTCACAAACGCGAACGTCACCGCGCAGATCCATGAGATGACGTTGGCCTCAATGTAGGCGAAATTTTTCGCGGAGCCGGTCACGTAATGCACGATGCCCTGATACCCGATCAGCGCAAACAGCCTGTCCGGCAGCCAGAACGTCACCAGGGAGACCACCGTCGTCAGCACGCCGAACAGCAAATACGAGAGGATCTCGCGGTTAAAGATTTTGCCGAACAGACGATGTCCGTTCAGCCATTTGTACAACGAAATTTTTTCAACCCACTGCCAGAACTTTTCCATATTCAACACTCCGATGGGATCGGCCGCCGGAACGACCGATCCCGTCATATTTCATTGTCCCGTCTCAGTCTACGGTAACCGTACCGTCCTCATCCACGGTGATCTTCATACCGTCCTTGACGTAATCCAGAAATGCATCGCCGAGGTTATCCACAGCCACGATGGTCTTATCCTTGACCCACACGTCCGAGAGGATGACGCCCGCGGCCGCAAGCGAGTCGATCGGCTCGGAAAAGAGCATGGCGCACGGCGCGATGCCCATGGCGCACACAGAATACAGCACCATGCCGCCGGTGGTGGAACCGATGGTCTTGGGCAGGCAGATAACCTTGTCTGTCAGGTTTTTCTGATACAGATCCGGGTTGTTCTGGTCAGAACAGATGACCTGCTTTTTCTTAAAGAGGGCGCTCTTCTGGAAGGATGCGAGTGTGTTGACGCCCTGATGCGATACGACGGCTTCTTTGCCTTGAATTGTTCCCGCTACGACGGGACGGCCTTTAAATACCTTGCTCATGGTCAAATTTCTCCCTTCACAGCGATGGTAGTGATCTCCGCGTCGGTGAAGTACCGGGCGGTTGTGTAGGTGCGCAGCTTGTTGGAGTTGGTCACAACGGCCTTTTTGCCGCACAGAGGATTGTTCATGTACATCAGCGGGCAGATGCTCGTCAGTTTGATGCCGGCGGCGATCAGCTTGTCATAACCGGCCTTGTTGTCCTGCTTGAAGTGCGCGAGCACACCGGGCGCCGCGGTCATCACGACGTTGAGCGCGACCTTCGTCTTGCCCTGTGCCTTCAGCTCCGCCTCAAAACGGTCGGCCCATTCGCCCAGCTGTGTAAAGGTCAGATGCGGGCAGCCGATGAACACGCGTTCGGGCTTGGCGTTCGGGTCCTTCCAAATGTTGGGATAGCCATTTTTGACGCGCTGGAGTTCGGCGTCGTCGATCACGTAAACCTTGGCGTCCTCGCGGATGAGCGCATCGCCCAGCTCGACCGCCTCGGGCGTCAGGTTCTCGACGTGGTACAGACCGACCGCGCCGTTGGACGCCGTCGCCGCGCCCATATCCTTGAGGTAGCCCTTGGTGGCTTCGTTCAGTTCGGTACCGATCCACTGATCCAGACCCTTGATGAACGGTACATCCTCCATGACCTTCATGCCGATGGCGGAACCGAGAATCTGCGCCTCGGGTTTCTTGGTCGTCTTGACTTCGATGATCCACTTGGCTTTTCTGCCCTCGTCGGTCAGCAGATCGAATTCCGGCACCTTGCCGAGGATGGAGCCGAACAGCTCGATGATGCCGGAGTTGCGGTTGCAGCGCGCGCCGAGCACGGAGTTGGCGTATACCACGGCGGAAGATTCCGCCCAGGAGAGAATATCGCCCTTCCCCGGCACGTTGCCGACCTCACTGAGATAGCTCGCGCAGGTGAACGCGTCGTCGCCCTTGAGGCCGAGCTTGTGCAGCTGCGCCTCATAGGGATCCTGCGCGCCATACATCATTTTGTTGAAGATGAGCTTTTCGATCAGGTTGCACTTGACATTGGCATAGTCGATCGGTCTCGGATCGGCCGTAAAGGATTCCTCGACCTTCAGTCCGGCGCCGATCAGCTCGTCCATGATGTCAAAGACCGGCTGAAGCACCGACAGACCAAAGCTCGTCACCAGATGTCCCTTGCCGACCACGGGCACGAAACGTTCTGCGCCGAATGCATCGCCGTACAGCACCAGGGTTTTCATGACCTTCGCCATAACCTCGCCCTGCGAACCGTTCAGAATGCCTTCCTCTTCGGGGGTCAGTTTCATTTTGTACTGCATTTGTATGGGTACCTCCTCTTTGGAATTTGTTTCTTTATTAGAGATCACAGCGTCGCGTACAGCGAATACAGCTCGCTGTACAGGCCGCCTTTTTCGATCAGTTCGCGGTGAGTGCCCTGCTCGACGATGCCGTCTTCGGTCAGCACCAGAATTTCCGTTGCGTTCCGGATCGTCGTCAGACGGTGCGCAATCGTCAGCGTCGTGCGTCCGCGCATAAGCGCCTCCAGCGACTGCTGCACCAGACGCTCACTCTCGTTGTCGAGCGCGCTTGTCGCCTCGTCCAGAATGAGCACGGGCGGATCCTTGAGAAACACGCGCGCGATGGAGATGCGCTGCTTCTGTCCGCCGGACAGCTTCACACCGCGTTCACCGATATATGTATCGTATCCGTCCGGCATCTGTGCGATAAACTCCGCCGCACCTGCACGTTCGGCCGCAGCGCGGATTTCGTCGTCGGTCGCGTCCGGTCTGCCGTAGCAGATGTTTTCCCGGATGGTGCCGGAAAACAGGTACACGTCCTGCTGCACGATGCCGATGCCCTGCCGCAGCGCACGCAGGCTCAGGTCATAGATGCTGCGCCCGTCCAGCAGAATATCGCCGGTCGTGCGCGTATAGAATCGGGGAATCAGATTGCAGATCGTCGTCTTGCCGCCGCCGGAAGGGCCGACGATCGCCACGCTCTCGCCGCGATGTATGTGCAGATTCAGGTGCTCAAACACGGGCTTGTCCGTGCCCGCATAGGTGAAGGACACGTCGCGGAACTCGATATCGCCCTCGATCCTGCCGGGGTCGATTCCCTCGCCGTCGCAGCCCGGCTCGCCTGCCACGTCCATCACCTCGGCAAAGCGCTCGATACCGGTCAGTCCCCGGTTGAACTGCTCGCTGAAGTCGATCAGCCGCCGGACAGAGCCGATCAGCGTCGTCACCATCATCAGCAGCGCGGTGAAATCGCCCACCGTCGTCTTGCCCGCTTTCATAAAGAACGCGCCGACCGCCACACACAGGATGTACAGTCCGCCGTCGAACAGACGCGACGTCGTCTGGAACCTGCCCATGTAGTGATAGCTGTCGCGTTTGATGTCGAAATACTGCCCCGAACCCTCCAGGAATTTGTCGACCTCGTAGTCCTCTTTGGCAAAGGACTTGACGACGCGGATGCCCAAAAGGCTGTTTTCGGTCTGGGCGTTGATTTCACCCACGCGGTGACGCGACGCCTTGAACGCCTCGCGCATGCGCCGGCGATCCCGCCGCGTGAACAGGAACATGAACGGCATAAAGGCAAAGATGATTACAGCCAGCAGCCCGTTCATTGAGACGAAGATCGCCAGACACGCCGCAATCTTGATGGTCGTGATAAACACTTCCTCCGGCATGTGGTGCGCGAACTCCGTCACGTCGAACAGGTCAGACGTCAGGCGCGACATGAGCTGGCCGATCTTATTGTTGTCGTAGTAGGAAAAGGACAGCTTTTGCAGATGCCGGAACAGGTCGTTGCGCATACGCGTTTCGATGCGCGTACCCATATAGTGTCCCTGCGTCGCCATGAAATATGCCGCGACCGCATCCACTACGCGCAGCACAATATACAGCGCAACCGCACTGAGGATCAGCTTTGTCGTAAGTCCGCCGGACGTGAGCACTTCGGCGTTGGTAATGCGGCGCACGATCAGCGGCAGCACGATCTCGCATACCGTCGTCAGCGACGCGCAGAAAAGGTCGATCGCCATCGTCTTGCGCTCCGCGCGCAAATACGGTAAAAACCGATGCAGCAGCGCACGGTTCTTCTGCATTGTTTCTCTGGGCCGTTTTGCCATTCTCTTCACCCCATTTTACGGCTTATTTTATATTATATCTCATTTTCTGCGGTTTGGCTATACCTAAAATAAAAAAATAATAAAATGGTGTTGCATCCCAAATTGTACCATGCTATAATGAAGCAGCCACATAACCGAATAATTGACGGCTTTTCTTCAAACGCCATTGCAGTGTGCATTTTTGCTTTCCGGCAAAAATGCAGGCTCTGTTTTCGCATACTACTTGTGACGTTTGGAGCAAGGTCAATTGTGCGGTTGTGTGGCAGCAATCGGAGCTGTGCATTTTTCGGTGTGTGGCTTCGGTTGAGGTCACACACTTTTTTATTTTAAGGAGGCAGTACACATGCAAAAGGCACTCAAGCGTACCCTTTCCCTGCTGCTGGTCGTCCTCATGGCGTTCGGCAGCGCAGCCGCGGCTTTTGCCCGCGAAAGCGCAGCGGATGCAGCACACTGTCAGACCGACTACACCGTCTCCGGCGCGAACGCGCTCGGCACAATCCTCGCCGACGCGCTGGACGGCGCCGAGGCCGACCCGAACGAGCCGTACCTGATCCGCGACGTCTCGGTACAGGGCAGCAGCGTCACGGTCGTTTTCCAGAACGAGGCGGCATGCGACGTCGTTGCCGCCGCATACGACGAGAGCACGATGCGGATGCTCTGCTCGGCGGTGCAGGCCGTGGACGCACACGCGGGCGAAGCGACGCTGACACTGGCCGACCTTACTGCGGACAGCATCGTCATCAAGGCGTTTCTGCTCGGCGAAAAGCATCAGGCGCTGTGCAAAAGCTATACGTTCCTCGATCTGACGACGGCATATCAAGAATTTTTCGCCAAAGATACGGACGACTTCGACGCGGACAAGGTCGTCAACCTGGACGCGGACAAGGCGTCCAACTTTCTCGTGCTCTCGGACGATGCGCACCGCGCCGCGCCGAACGGCACGAAGGACAAGCTGCTGACGGCGGATTATGACCGGAACGTGTATACGTTCGGCGGCGCCACTGCCGCGATCACCGGTCTTACGGCGGGCGACCTGTTCTACTACAATGACGCCGGGATGGAAAATGTTGTGATTCTGCGTGTATCTTCCGTCACGGTCGCGCCGGACGGCACGGCTACGGTCACGGGCGAGCCTGTCGGGATGGAGGAAGCGTTCAGCTTCGTACACATCGACACAACCACGGACGGCTGCGACTTCGAGGCGGACACATCCGACATGGACGCGGGCGTGACGCTGCTGGATGATGAAAACGGCGGCGCGAAGAAAGCGCCGCGCAAACTGCCGAGCGTCGACTTTGCCGCCAAGCCGTGGGTCAAGCCGTTCAAGGTCAAAGAAGACGGGATAGACGGCCTGCTCAAATTTACGGCGCTTGCACATTTTCAGTTGTTCTTTGCCGGTATTCTGAACGTGGAAAAGGTCGCGTTTCTGCTGGATATGAACCTGTCGGCGGAGCTGACAATCAGCGGATCGGTGTCGGTGCAGAAACAGCTGGCGCAGTTCCGGGCAATGACCGAGGTCGGCGTTGTGATTGGGATCAAGCCGATCTTTGTGTTCAAGATGAGCGCGGAATGTCATGTGGACGCGTCATTCGATTTCGCGGTAGGGTTTATGTATACGCCCGGTACCGGATTCATCAACACAAGCGGCGCCGACGTTCCGACGTTCAGCGGCATCGAGCTGGACGGCAAAGCATCTGTCGGCATCATTCTGCAGCCCTATGCCGCGCTGCTGCATGAGCGGCTTCTGAGACTGGAGCTTTCGGGCGAGGTCGATCTGGAAGTCGAGGGCAAGATGCGCCTGCTGTCGCCGGAAGAGGACACGCGCGTCCGTCACGCCTGCGGCGACCGATGCGTCGACGGCGACTTCACGGTCATATGCAGTGTCGGCGCCAAGCTGATCTTTGCCGAAAAAACGCCGCTGGAGAGGGTCAAGTCCGGCAATATCCCGCCCTTCCGCTGGCACGTCGGTGACTTCTACTGCTCGCTCGCATTCGACGAGTTCGACTGGGGCACGTGTCCGCACCGGCTCGTGCGCGTCGATTTCTGGGTCAAAAAGAAAGACACCGCCTCCGGCATTGCGGGCGCGGTCATCCATACCGGCGTGACGGAAGAAGCAGCGATCACATACAACAACGGCTCCGCGGACGTGGCCACCGACGCGGGCGGCTGGGCGACGTACTATTTTCCGATCGCCGACGTCGCGTATATCCCGAAGGTCACCGCCAGCGGATATAAGGAAGCCTATACAAAAGAAATCCATGTGTACTTTGACAAAGAGAAAGAGGATTACATCGTCAACGGCACCACCGCACAAGTGCAGATCGAGGTGGAGCTGGAAGAAACCGGTTTAATTGAATTCGGCAGTTATCCGCAGTCCGAGGTCAAGGATCCCGATCTGATCGCTGCGCTGAATGCCCAGCCGCAGGAGTGGGTTTCGTACGGGTATTATATTGGCTCGTACGGCAGCGGTTCAGGCTGGTCGAGTATCGCGAACGGTCGTATGAGTGCAGCAGATTATATGCAGTACTGTGATATAACCTACAGTGGACAGAGATACCGTGGCGTGACGTTTTCATACTATCGCCCGGACCGTATATGCTATGAACTGGTTCCTGATCCGGATTGGCCTGTGCAAAAAATGAACGGTTATTATCCCAACCAAAAGTACTGGTTCAAATACGAGCCTTTACAATGGCGCGTGCTCGACGCAGCAGCGGGGTTGGTGCTGTGCGAAACCATCATCGACAACCAGCCATACCACAACTTCATTCTCTACGCCACCTACCTTGACGACGATGGTGAAACCCGGGTGTTCTTGGATGAAAATGGAAATGATATCTATTGGGGCAACGCAGCCAAAACACATTATCCCAACAATTATGCCAAAAGTTCTCTGCGTCACTGGCTGAACGCAGATTTTTACAATACGGCATTTACAGTGGAACAAACCGAAAAGATCGTCCCGACACTGCTGGACAACCGTGCATATAATCCGGCTTTATCTGCTTATGACAGTATGCCTACAACAGACAAAGTGTTTCTGCTGTCTTGGAATGATGCAGTGAATCCTGCATACGGGTTTTCTTCCGATTGGAGACAAGAGGATCCCGCACGGCAGGCAAAACCCAGCGATTATGCAAAGTGTCAAGGATTATTTACAATGTCGCTATACAATGGTAGTACAGGCTGGATTTTACGCTCGCCAGGTGATCGATCGGAGTGTATATGCGGTGTCTGCGCTCCCGGAAAAGCGGCAACATATAACGACTATAACGACTATGAAACCGATTGCCTTCATGGCATTAGACCTGCCATTTGCCTGAACCCGCAAGTGATAAAAGCGATAAAAGCCCAGACGGAAACGCCTGCCGTCCCGCGCGTCTCGGCACAGGCTGCCGCAACCATGCATTTGCAGGCGGGACAGACCTGCACGGCCGCAGCCAGCGGCGCGGTCGCGGGGAACGAATACGTGCTTCTGGCGCGCACGGCGGGCGCAGCAGCGCTGACGCCGGATACTACCCTGTACATCGACCAGCAGACCGCCTCCGGCAGCACCGTATCGTTCACCTACGTCCCGCGCACGGGCGGCGACGCGCTCGTCGAGATCATCGGCGACTTCGGCTCCGGCATTGAAACGCGCACCGTCACAAGCTCCGATACGCCCGCCGGCAAGCTACACGCCGTTACGGCAAACGACCTGACGCTGATCTACAAAAAGGACGGCAAAATCGAACCGGTCGTCACAGCGGACAGCGGCATCGCGTACACGCTGACCTTTACGTCCTCAAACCCGAAGGTCGCCGCGGTCGACGACAGCGGCAATGTCAAAACGCTGAAAAAAGGCACGGCAGAAATCACCGTCACCGCCGCAGACGTGTCCGGCAACACGGCGGAATGCACCTGCCGCGTCACCGTCAAGTATGCATGGTGGCAGTGGCTCATCCGCATCCTCCTGCTCGGCTTTATCTGGTATTGATCCCCTGCGCACAACACATCCCCATCCTTTACGGGCGGCCAAAAGCCGCCCGTTTCTTTATGCGCGTATTCCGCGTCCGATCGCATTCGCAGGGAATCCGAAAAGCATAACGGCGACGTCGCGCAGGGAACGCATATATGCGCTGCGCACCTGCGTATTCCCGGCGGTGCCGCAGGGGCGGCAACCTGCCGCCTCTACGCCTACACGGCATCAATCCCGGCGTCATTGCGAGCGAAGCGAAGCAATCCGCATCCCTGGAAGGTCGTTCAGACAAGAACAGGGGGCGCGGGTGTCCGGTCAATGTCAACAACTTAAGCGGGAATAGACGACCTCGTAGGGGCGGCAACCTGCCGCCCGGACTATACTGTGCTATGCCGTGAATCGCGGGCGGATGCGATCCGCCCCTACGAACGGCAATGCACCGGCATAGAATCCGCACGCGGGACGATGTGGGCATCGTTCCCTACGGAAAACATAACGGCGACGTCGCGCAGGGAACGCAGCCATGCGTTCCGCCTCTGCGCACTTCGGTGCGATCGTAGGGACGCCTGCCGCCCGCTATTTGCCGTGCGATGCCGGACAGCGGGCGGCTGATAGCCGCCCCTACGCCTACACGGCATCAATCCCGGCGTCATTGCGAGCGAAGCGAAGCAATCCGTCTCCCCGAAACGGCGTCGGTGCAGCACAAGGAAACGGATTGCTTCGTCGCTAAAGCTCCTCGCAATGACAGTTTGTTTTATGTATTCGCGCCGCCGGAAACGGCATTATGCCGAACGCGCGGGCGGTTGCCCGCAGGATGTAGGGGAGGCGTTTCGCCTCTCGCGACGAACGCAACGATGCCGGCACGATCGGGACGGGAAACCCGTCCCCTACGGAAAACATATCGGCGACGTCGAGTAGGGAAGGCATATATGCGCTGCGCACCTGCGTATTCCCGGCGGTGCCGCAGGGGCCGCAACCTGCCGCCCGTTCTTTGCTGTGCGATGCCGATGCCGGACAGCGGGCGGCTGATAGCCGCCCCTACGCCGCACAGCGTCAACCCCAGTGTCATTGCGAGCGCAGCGAAGCAATCCGCATCCCCGAAACGGCGTCGGTGCAGCACAAGGAAACGGATTGCTTCGTCGCTAAAGCTCCTCGCAATGACAGTTTGTTTTATGTATTCGCGCCGCCGGAAACGGCATTTTGCTGAACGCTCGGGCGGTCATGCCCGCCCCTACAAACGGCAATATGTCGGCATATTTCCGAACGCGTGTCGATGTGGGCATCGACCCCTACGGAAAACGCGTTGGCGACATCCTGTAGGGAATGCAACCATGCGTTCCGCCGGAAAGCCCACGGTAAAATTGCCGTCGGCGTTCGCTATTGCGCATTTCCGGCGGCATGCAGGGGCGGGTTGATCGCCATGCGGTTCCTTGTATGCGATTTGTCGGCCGATGAATTTCCACGCATTTGCGCGTTTTCCCGCAAAAGCCTTGCAATGCGGCGGCAGATACGGTATGATGAATACAGTACAAAAAAGGATGTGCAACGATGTACGCTAAAATCCATTCCATCGGGCTTTTCGGCATGGAGTCCTATATGGTCGAGGTCGAGGCCGACGTCTCCGGAGGACTGCCGAATTTTGAGATCGTGGGACTGCCGGACAAGTCTGTGTCCGAGGCCAAGAACCGTGTACGTGCCGCGATCAAAAACAGCGGATTTGAATTTCCGACCGGCCGCATCACCATCAATCTTGCCCCTGCCGACGTGCGCAAGGAGGGTTCCGTCTACGACCTGCCGATGCTCATTGCACTGCTGATGGCAACACGCCAGCTCTCCTGCCATCCGGAGATGAGTGCGTTTCTGGGTGAGCTGTCGCTTGACGGTTCGCTGCGGCGCATCACGGGTGCGCTGCCGATGGTGATCCGCGCCAAAGAAGCCGGCCTGCGCTCTGTATTCGTCCCGGAGGACAACAGCGCAGAATGCGCCGTCGTGCGTGGGATAGACGTTTACCCGGCGCGTACGATTCTGGATGTTTTTCTGCATCTGACGGGAGAAGTGCCGCTGACCGCCGTGCAGCCGGAGTTGTCCACGACAGAGATCGAAGGGTTACAGTATCCCGACTTCCGCGACGTCAAAGGCCAGCTTGAAGCCCGGCGCGCACTGGAAGTCGCCGCCGCGGGCGGGCATAATCTGCTGATGATCGGCGCACCCGGATCGGGCAAAAGTATGCTCGCAAAACGTCTGCCGTCCATCCTGCCGGACATGACGTTTGAGGAAAGCCTTGAAACGACGAAGCTCTATTCCATTGCCGGCGCGCTACCGCAGGGCGTTTCGCTCATCACGACGCGTCCCTTCCGCTCGCCGCACCACACAGTCTCCCCTGCCGGCCTGTCCGGCGGCGGTTCGATCCCGAAGCCGGGCGAAATCTCGCTCGCGCACAACGGCGTACTCTTTCTCGACGAGCTGCCGGAGTTCTCCCGTGTGGCCATGGAGATCCTGCGTCAGCCGATGGAGGACGGACGCATCACGATTTCGCGCGTGGCTGGTACGCTGTCATTTCCGTGCAGCGTAATGCTGGTGGCGGCCATGAATCCATGTCCGTGCGGGTTCTTCGGCCATCCGACACGCGAATGCACCTGCCCCGCCGGCGCTGCCGCGCGGTATCTGGCGCGTGTGTCCGGCCCTGTGCTCGACCGTTTGGACATTCACATTGAAGTACCGCCCGTAGATTTCCGGAAACTGGCCGACACGGAGAAAAGCGAGTGCTCCGCCGCCATCCGGGAGCGCGTCAATGCGGCGCGCAAAATCCAGCAGCAAAGGCTGGCCGGCAGCGGCATCGCCTGCAACGGGCAAATGAACGCCGCCATGACGCAGGAATTCTGCCGTCCGTCCGCGCAGGCGCTCACGCTGCTCGAACGCGCGTTTGAAAGTCTCGGTCTGTCCGCACGCGCGTACGATAAGATTTTACGCGTTGCGCGCACGGTCGCCGATCTGGACGGGAGCGATACAATTGAATTTCCGCATGTTGCCGAGGCGATACAGTACCGCAGCCTGGACCGCAAATTCTGGCAGAAATAAAGGTTATTCACGGAAAAGCGTGCAACATGGAAAAAGCGATACTGATGACGATTGCAGATAGGAGATAGCAGATGGCGGATAGCAGAAAAGGGCGGGGCAAAATGCCCCGCACCCCAATCAAAACGATCTTCACGTTTTTTTGTGGGATAACGTTTTTGCCTTGATTCTGATTGTGTGCGCCTTTATGGCGCACGGCAAAAATCGTTTAACTGAAAACTCAAAACGCTATTGTTGTCATGAACATTGACCGAAATAGGCCAAGCAAAGGCTCCCTTGTGTAAAGGGAGCTGTCATGCGATAGCATGACTGAGGGATTGTTTTTGCTTTTCAGATAGCGCCTGATGTGACAACCCCTCCGAGCGCCTTTCGGCGCCCACCTCCCCTTACACAGGGGAGGCTAAGATATGGCGCTTGTGCAAAGGATGCAATCCTATCACACAAAATTCCGTGAAGAACCAATCAAAATGGGTACGGACAGCGCCCGTCCTTTTCTACAATCTAACATCTTTACGTTGCACGGAAATCCGAGATGAGCGGAAATATATAGATCAGACAGCAAAAGCCCGCGGCCGCCGAAACGGTCACGGGCTTTGGTGATCCATCGGGGATTCGAACCCCGGACACCTTGATTAAAAGTCAAGTGCTCTACCGACTGAGCTAATGGATCATCTCGGATGCTTGAGTATTATAGCTGATTTCTCGGCAGTTGTCAATAGTTTTTGCGGATGTTTTGAATTCATCCCGAAAAAAACGTCAAACACCCCAAAAGGATCGCTCCCTTTGGGGTGAAATACATTTATTCAGTTCTCGCAGGAATCAATCAGTCTTCCTTTTTCTTCATCGTGACGAATGCTGCGCCTGCCGCGACGGAGAGCACTGCGAACACAGCGATTGCACCGGTGGAACCGGTTGCCGGGTTCACAACACCGCCGGCTGCGTTGCCGCCGTTACCGGCTGCGCCGTCCTCTGCGGGAACCGTGGTCGCGCCGCTGCCGCTGTTGCCGCCTTCGCCGTTTTCAGCGTCAGCGCCGGTCGCCAGGGTGATGCCCTCGGCCTCAACGGTGGGAAGATCCAGACCGCTGGGAGCCTCGAAGTTCTCGATGGGCGCGAAGGTCACTTCGATGGTGTGATCTGCGCCAACCTTCGGGAAGGTGTAGCAGTATGTTTCCTTGTTGGTTGCATTGATGAGGTTCTTCAGGGAGGAAAGGTCGCCCTGGAGCAGCTTCTCAAGATTGATGCTCTTGAAGGAAGCAACATCCGTCTTGCCGTCGATCACGACTTTGGCCACTTCAAAGCCCTCGTCGGGAACGAACGTGAAGGTGGCGTCTCTGCCGCCGAGCACGCTGATCTGCGCGTCGCCGCTGAACACTTCTCTGCCTTCGTTGTAGATGACCTTGCCGTCGCCGTTGGACGTGTAGTCGATCGTGAATCTGTCTTTCAGTTCCACATAGGTAGCATAGAACGCCACGTCGGTGCCGTCTACTGTATGCTCCACGGTATCGCTGGTGCTCAGCACATTGCCGCTGCCGTCAACCCAGCAGTAGAAGCCGTAATACTCTTTCTCTGCTTCATCCTTCAGGGAAGCCTTCAGCGTAACGGTATCGCCGGGCATGAGATCCTTGATCACATTGGTGACGGATGTAGTAACCTTTGTGGAAGCGCCGGACTTGCGGTTGACCGTCGCGGTGACCTTGGCGATTTCAGAAGCGACGAGGTTGTCATAGGTGCTGCCGAAGAAGCGCACGCCCATCGTCACGGAAGAGAGCTTCGTGACCCACTTGGAAACCGTCGCGTTGACCGTTGCGGGAGACAGGTTGTACTTCTTTGCATTGGCAACCGGAGAAGTCTTCGCAGCAATATCCGTATCCGTCGCGGTGTCGATTGCGCTTGTGACCTGATAGACTTCCATATTATTGGAGGACTTCTCTGCAAAATTGACGGTTGCGTTGTTGCCGGAGATCGTGCCGCTGACGGTGAAGTAAGAAGCGAGATCCTTGGCAAACGTGAGCGTGGCAGTGCCGGCCTTGAACTGAACCAAGCTGTCCACGTTGGAATCATTGACTTCCGTTGTGCCGCTGTTCAGCGTAATGCCCGTCTTGGCGGAAGCGGTCACGTCGATGTTGAACGCATTGCTTGCAATAGCCTTGATATTGTCAGGAAGCAAGTTGGCGTTCGCATTGATTTTTTCAACATAGGTATTCTGTGCGAACGTGGCAGCAGATGCGAACAGTACGCAGGTGCTGACGATCATGCAGACTGCTACGAGCACTGCAAGAACTTTCTTTTTCATGTAAAATTCCTCCCAAATAAATGTGATACTATTATAGCATTGCATTTTCAGAAATGCAAGCATATTCTGAAAATATTTCGGACAAGTTTCGGCATTTTTGCATGCGGATGGATAAAGATGCAGAAGCTGCCTGTTATTTTTCTGTTTCCGCATGAATATGCCCGGCATTCCTCCCTGATTGTGAATTCCCCTAATTGACGGATCAGTCCGCCCATTGTTAAGTGTGTCCCGCAGGCGCACACACTGTGACAGGAACACGGCAATTGCGCAAGTTGCCGCAGCCCCGACGCCTGCTTCGACCCCATGCTTGTCCGGTCTGACCCCGGACAGACAGGGCACTTCTCTATTCTATTTTCTTATTATACAGAAATCTTTCGCTGATTGCAAGTGTTAATTGTAACAATTTTGAAAGTTTTTTTGTGCGTTCTTTTATTCAAACGGTTCCACCCGCGCGATCGTCCAGTAGCGCAGACCGTCCTTCTCTGCGAGCGACACTTCGACAAAGGCGGATGCTGCGTGCGAGAATTCGTCCTCGCCTTCCGCAATCTGCAGCTCTGCCGTGATACGGTAGCGGTTCTCGCCGATCGTCTGGCAGGCGCGCACGTGCGTCTCATACGCTTCCAATCCCGTCGGCAGGCAGGTAAAGTAGCCGAAGCCGTCCTCGAAATACCACGCGTCGGTCGAGAACGTCCAGTCGGGACGCACGCCGAACACGTCGCCGAACAGGAATTGCAGCACCGTCTGATCCACTTTGTAATACGCATCCGGGAACAGGCCGCGCGGATCGGGCGCATCCGCAACGGAGAGTTTTTCGTATCCGCCGTGCACGTGCGCTGGGTCGAACGTGTCATACATATATAATATACCCCAAGGTACTGTTCCGTTCGTCAGATAAGGCAGCACATCTTGTGCCGTCGCGACGGGATCGGGATTGAGCGGCGTATAGAAAAACTGCATCCACAGCGCATGCTCAAGCTGGCGGATATCCGCCGCTGTCACGCCCTGCGGGAGCGTAATGCCGATCTCGTCCGCCTCGAGCGCAGCAAGCGTCGGCAGCTCTTCGCTTTTCGTCCACTCGGTCTGCGTTTCGGCAGCCGCTTCTTTGGTCGACGGCGCGGCCCACGGTCTGGGGCCGTCGTCTGCAGCCTGCTTTGTGCCGCATGCAGTCAATACGGCTGCCAGCATCGCTAATATAAATAGTATGCAAATTTTCTTCATTTCCATCTACCCTCCGTGCTCAGCCTACCATAGCCGCATTTTTTTGTCAAGAAAAACATGCCGCCCGTTGCAGCGGATACCTCCGGTGTGGTATAATAGAGTGTATTTCGGTACCGTTGCGATACTGTGCCGAAACGTCGGGTGAGCGCAGTCTGCCCGGTTATTATGTAAACAGGATGTGCGCATGCAATGAAACGACTATTCTGGATTGTGGCCGACAGTCTCGGCGTCGGCGCACTGCCCGATGCGGCCGACTTCGGCGATAGAGGTGCGGACACACTCGGCAGCCTGCGCAGGAGCGGGCATCTGCACGTACCGTGTCTTGCGAAGCTGGGTCTGTTCCGCTGCGCAGACGGCGTCGGCGCGTTTTCGGCCATTTGCGGCAAAGCCGCCGAAGCATCACGCGGCAAAGATACCGTAACCGGTCACTGGGAAATGTGCGGCATAATCTCGCCGCAGCCGTTTCCGACCTATCCTGACGGGTTCCCGCCGGAGGTGATCGAACCGTTCTGCCGGGCGACGGGGCGCGGCGTGCTGTGCAATCTGCCGTACTCCGGCACCGACGTGATCCGCGACTACGGCGAAACACATCTGCGCACGGGTGATCTGATCGTCTACACCTCGGCAGACAGTGTGTTCCAAATTGCGGCGCATACCGATATTGTGCCGGAGCAGACGCTGTACGACTACTGCCGCAAAGCACGGAATCTCCTGCAGGGACAGCATGCGGTCGGTCGTGTCATTGCGCGTCCGTTCTGCGGCAGTTTCCCCTTTACGCGCACGGCGGGACGGCACGATTTTCCGCTGCCGCCGCCGAAGGAAACGGTTCTGGACGCAGTTCAACGCGCCGGGCTGGACGTGATTGCAATCGGCAAAATCGGCGACATCTTTTCGGGGATCGGCATCACACGCCACATCCCTACGCGCGGCAACGAAGAGGGTATGGCTGCGGTCGGACAGGTTTGCAGCGAGAATTTCCGCGGCTTGTGCTACACCAATCTGGTGGATTTCGACATGCTCTACGGTCACCGGCGCGACGTGCGCGGCTATGCCGGAGCGCTCAACGCACTGGATGCGTTCCTGCAGGTGTTCCTGCCGCGTCTCGGTGCGGGCGATGCGCTGCTGCTGACCGGCGATCACGGCTGCGACCCCGCCTTTTCCGGTACCGATCACACGCGTGAATATGTGCCGATCCTGCTGTGGAGCCCATCGTTCGACGCAAAAGACATCGGCGTACGCGACACGTTCGCCGACATGGGCGCAAGCGTCGCACGGCTGCTGGGCGCTGCGTGGCAGGGCAGCGGTACGGCATTTGCCGGCACAGACGTTTAATTCGCCGGCTCTACAAACACAGCGCGGCGCGACGATGTGGGCATTGTCCCCTGCGAATCGGAATTTGTAGAGAACAATATACTGTTCACGGCGGGACTGTAGGGGCGGGCATGACCGCCCGACGGGTGCGAAGCACCCGCGAAAACAGAAAATACCGCTGGCAAAACCTGAAACGAACGCGCAAAAACAACCCGGCGTCATTGCGAGTGCAGCGAAGCAATCCGCATCCCCGTGACGGACGGAACGATGCCGGACAAACGGGCGGATGCGATCCGCCCCTACGCCGCACCTTCTATGCGCGCATCTACAATCTACCATCTAATATCTACCGTCTAATTGCATTGCGAGCGCAGCGAAGCAATCCGTACTCCGCAGCAGGCTCGTTTCCGCACGCAAGGGACACGGATTGCTTTGTCGCCTGACGGCTCCGCGCAAT